>NZ_JBSGTX010000001.1:200184-387789 GCF_053607625.1 Streptomyces sp. NPDC055103 | reverse complement strand
GTCCCGATACTGGTGTATCGGGACGACCCCGACAACGCGGCGAGCGTGCGTGCCAGACGCCGCCCGGCAGACGGGACTTTCGAAACACGCCCTAGCTTGCTAGCGGGCGGTCTCCCGCTCGTAAGCCTTGAGGACCTCGTCCGTGGGGCCGTCCATCAGGAGCTGCCCCTTCTCCAGCCAGAGCACCCGGTCGCAGGTGTCCCGGATGGACTTGTTGCTGTGGCTGACGAGGAAGACCGTGCCGGCCTCCTTGCGCAGCTCGCGGATGCGCTCCTCGGAGCGGATCTGGAACTTGCGGTCACCCGTCGCGAGCGCCTCGTCGATGAGGAGGACGTCGTGGTTCTTGGCGGCCGCGATGGCGAAGCGGAGCCGGGCGCCCATGCCGGAGGAGTACGTGCGCATGGGCAGGCTGATGAAGTCGCCCTTCTCGTTGATGCCGGAGAAGTCGACGATGCCGTCGTAGCGCGTGCGCACCTCCTCGCGGCTCATGCCCATGGCGAGACCGCCGAGGATCACGTTGCGCTCGCCCGTCAGGTCGTTCATGAGCGCCGCGTTGACGCCGAGGAGCGAGGGCTGGCCGTCGGTGTAGACCTTGCCGCTCTCGGTGGGCAGCAGACCGGCGACGGCGCGGAGCAGGGTGGACTTGCCGGAGCCGTTGGAGCCGATGAGGCCGATGGCCTCGCCCCGGTAGGCGGTGAAGGTGACGCCGCGGACCGCGTGGACCTTGCGGACGCCGCGGGTCACCTCGGCCTTGCCGCGCCCGACGATCCGGCTGAGCGCCGCGGTGGCGCTGCCCTTGCCGCCGCCACCGGTGTGGACCCGGTAGACGATGTGGACGTCGTCGCAGATGACGGTGGGGACCATGCTCGGGTTCGAATCAGCCACGGCCGTACCTCTCCTCGGCCTTCCAGAAGTAGACGAAACCGCCGATGCCGAGGGCGAGCGCCCAGCCGAGGGCGGTCAGCCAGACGTGGTTCGGCAGGTTCTGCGCGCCGTACCCGTCGATGAGGGCGAAGCGGATCAGGTCCATGTAGACGGCCGCCGGGTTGTACATGAGGATGTCGGCGATCCAGGCCGGCTTGTCGGCGAGCATCACCGGGATCGAGAACATGACGCCGGACGCGTACATCCAGGTCCGCATGATGAACGGCATCAGCTGGGCGAGGTCGGGCGTCTTGGAGCCCATCCTGGCCACGATCATGGCGAGTCCGACGTTGAACACGAACTGCAGGAACAGCGCCGGGATCACGAGCAGCCACCGGAGGGAGGGGTAGCTGCCGAACGCGATCGCGACCGCCACGAGCACGATCATCGAGAACAGCAGCTGCTGGAGCTGCTGGAGCGAGAAGGAGATCGGGAGGCTGGCCCGCGGGAAGTGCAGGGCGCGGACGAGCCCGAGGTTGCCCGCGATCGCCCGGACGCCGGCCATGACCGAGCTCTGCGTGAAGGTGAACACGAAGATGCCGGTGACCAGGAAGGGGATGTAGACCTCCTTGGTCATCCCCTGTCCGGCACCCAGGATCAGCCCGAAGATCAGGTAGTAGACCAGGGCGTTGAGCAGGGGGGTCGCGACCTGCCACACCTGGCCCAGCTTGGCCTGGCTGTACTGGGCGGTCAGCTTGGCCGAGGAGAAGGCCAGGATGAAGTGGCGGCGGCTCCACAGATCACGTACGTACTCGAACAGCCCGGGCCGGGCCCCGCTGACCGAGAGACCGTATTTCGCGGCCAGCTCGGCCGGGGCCAGGCCCTCGTCGACGGACGGGGGCGGCGCGCTCGTCGCGACCGCCCCGCCCTGGTGTGTGTCACTCACAGTCGAAACTTTCGTGTTCAAGATGCGCGGCACGTCGGTACCACGATGTCAGACGACCGGGGGGCGACCCAGCCGGGTCAGCCGCCACACCGTACGCCACCTCATCGGGCGGCGCGGACCGCAGGGAGTCGCCCACCCTTCGCGGAAACCGCCGAACCACGCCTTGAGCGCGGGGAGCGAGGGCCGACGGGCCAGGGTGAGCAGCAGCCAGACGCCGAGATACGCCGGCACCAGGGGCGCGGGCAGATTGCGACGTGCCAGCCACACTCGGTTACGGGCCACGTTGAAGTGGTACGAGGCGTGGCGGGAGGGTGCCGTAGTGGGGTGCAACAGCACCATGTCGGAACGGTAGTCGATCATCCAGTCGGCGTCGAGCGCGCGCCAGGCGAGGTCGGTCTCCTCGTGCGCGTAGAAGAACTCCCCCGGCAGCGTGCCCACTTCGGCGAAGACCTTGGTGCGGACGGCGTTGGCGCCGCCGAGGAAGGTCGTCACGCGCGAGGAGCGCATCGGATCGGCGGAGCGCAGTCGCGGCACGTGCCGGCGCTGGGTGACCCCGGTCTCCGGATCGGCGATGCGGAAGCTGATGATGCCGAGGCGCGGGTCCGCCGTGAAGGCCTGGCGGACCAGCTCGGCGGTGTCCGTGTGGGCGAGCAGCCCGTCGTCGTCGAGGAAGAGCAGGACGTCGACGTCGGTGCCGCCGGGCCCGAAGGCCTCGATGCCGACGTTGCGGCCGGCGGGGATGCCGATGTTCTCCGGCAGGTCGACGGTACGGACCCAGCCGGGCACCCCGGTGACCGGGGTGCCCTGCCCGACGACGACGACCTCGACCGGGTCGCCCTCCTGCTTGGCGACCGAGTCGATCAGTGCACGCAGGTCGTCGGGGCGGTTGCCCATCGTGATGACGACGGCTCCCACCTTGAGCGGAGAACTCACGGCCGGCCTCACTTCAGCCTGCTGGAGACCAGGATCGACACCAGGTGCAGCACGGTCTGGAGCAGGGCGATGCCGCAGAGGACGGCGACACCGAGCCGGGAGAAGAAGAGGTCGCCCCTGACCTGGTCCGCGATCGCGAGGGCCAGGATGAGGAAGGAGGCCTCGATCCCCAGGATCAGCCGGTGGAACTTGAGCGCGGCGGCGGCCTTGCGGGCCAGCGCCATGCCGGAGGAGCGCGGCTCGGAGGCCGCTTCCTTGACCGGCGGGAGTCCGCCCTGGTGCCGGGCGACGCCGACGAGGTCGGTCTCCGCCTTGATCAGGATCGCGCCGAGGGCGGCGAGCGTGCCGAGGAAGGCCCACAGCCAGTCGATCCGGCCCGAGCCCCACGGGTCGGCGGCGCGCAGGCCGAAGCCGACGAGGACCGCCGCGTCGCAGAGGTACGCGCCGACCCGGTCCAGCCAGACGCCCTGGAGCGAGAACTGCTTCTTCCAGCGGGCCACCTCGCCGTCGACGCAGTCGAGCAGCAGGTACATCTGGACCATCACGACGCCGAGGACGGCACCCGTGACGCCCGGCACGAGGAGCGCCGGGGCGGCGAGGACGCCGAAGACGGTCATCAGGTAGGTCAGCTGGTTGGGCGTGACCCGCGTCGTCACCAGCTGCCGGGTGATCCGCAGCGAGATCTCCCGCATGTACAGGCGGCCGCCCCAGTGCTCGCCGCTCCGCCGGTCCTTCACCCCCGGAGGGTGGACGACCGGTCGGAGCTCAGCTACCGATGGCTTTTGCATAGTCGGCGTACGCGTCCCTGATCTCGTCGTCGGACAGGTCGAGGTGTTCGAGGATGGTGAAACGGCCCGGCCGGGTCTGCGGGGCGAAGGACACCGCCTGGACGAACTCGTCCACGGTGAAGCCCATCTCCTCCGGCAGCACGGGCAGCCCGTGCCGGCGCAGGGTCTCGACCATCAGCGCGGAGCCCTCGGGGGCGCCGCGCAGGTGCATGGCGAAGGCCGCGCCGAGACCGCACTGCTCGCCGTGGCTGGCGGCCCGGGTCGGGAAGAGCAGGTCGAAGGCGTGGCTGATCTCGTGGCAGGCGCCCGAGGAGGGGCGGGTGTCACCGCTGATGGACATGGCGATGCCGGACATCACCAGGCCCTCGGAGAGCGTGACGAGGAAGTCGTCGTCACCCACCCCGCCGGGGTGGCGGAGCACGGCCTCGCCGGCGCTGCGCGCCATGGCGGCCGCGAGACCGTCGACGGGCTCGCCCGTCTCGCGGTGGGAGAGCTCCCAGTCGGCGATGGCGGAGAGGTTCGAGATCGCGTCGCCGATGCCGGAGCGGACGAAGCGCACCGGGGCGTCCCGGATCACGTCGAGGTCGATGACCAGCGCGATCGGGGTCGGCACACCGTACGAACCGCGCCCGTTGTCGTTGTCCAGGGTGGACACCGGCGAGCAGATCCCGTCGTGCGACAGGTTGGTGGCGATGGCCACCAGCGGCAGGCCGACCCGGGCCGCCGCGTACTTGGTCACGTCGATGATCTTGCCGCCGCCGAGGGCGACCACGGCGTCGTACCGCTTGCCGCGCATGGCGTCGGCGAGCTTCACGGCCTCGTCGATCGTGCCGCCGGAGACCGGGTACCAGTCGGCGCCCGGCAGCTCGGGCGCGAACTGCTCACGCAGCTTCAGGCCCGAACCGCCGCTGATGGCGACGGCGATCTTGCCGTTGCTGGAGATCCGCTGGTCCGCGAGGAGCGCGGACAGGTCGTCCAGCGCTCCTCGGCGGATGTCGACGACGACCGGCGACGGGATCAGCCGGGTCAGTACTGGCACGCGATCTCACGGCCCTTCGCGAGGTCGTCGTGGTTGTCGATCTCGACCCACTTGACGTCGCCGATGGGGGCCACGTCGACGGCGAAGCCGCGGTTGACGAGTTCCTGGTAGCCGTCCTCGTAGTAGAGGTCGGGGTCGCGCTCGAAGGTGGCCTTGAGGGCGTCCGCGAGCTCCTCGGCGGCCTCGGGCTCGATCAGCGTGACGCCGATGTACTCGCCGGTGGCGGTGGCGGGTTCCATCAGCTTGGTGATGCGCTGGACGCCCTTGCCCTCGGCGGTGATGACCTTCATCTCCTCGTCGGCGAGCTTCTTCACCGTGTCGAGGGCGAGGATGATCTTCTGGCCGTTGCCGCGGGCGGCGAGGAGGGTCTCCTCGACGGAGACCGGGTGGACGGTGTCGCCGTTGGCGAGGATCACACCGCGCTTGAGGACCTCACGGGCGCACCACAGGGAGTAGGCGTTGTTCCACTCCTCGGCCTTGTCGTTGTCGACGAGGGTGATCTTGAGGCCGTACTTGGCCTCCAGGGCGTCCTTGCGGTCGTAGACGGCCTCCTTGCGGTAGCCGACGACGATCGCGACCTCGGTGAGACCGATCTCGGCGAAGTTCTTCAGCGTCCCGTCGAGGATCGTGGTCTCGCCGTCGACGGGCACGAGGGCCTTCGGAAGGGTGTCGGTGTAGGGGCGCAGACGCCGTCCGGCACCGGCTGCGAGTACGAGGCCGATCATGCTGTTTCTCCTTCGTCGTGAACGGCGGGTGCTCCGGAGGAGACCCAGAAACGGATGGACTCCACGAGCACCACGAGCGCGACGGCGACCGCGAGGGCGGTCAGCGCCAGGGTGAAGTCGTCACCGCGGTCCGCCAGGAGGGCGGCGAGAGCGACCACGAGGAGCGTGCGCCCCTCGTGTCCGCCGGTGACGCGCACCAGCCACGCGGGCGGCGCGCCGGTGCCCCCGCGAATGCGGTACACCGTGTCGTAGTGATGGTAGGCGACCGCCGCGACCAGCCCGAATGCCGCGGGCAGGGCCTGCGGGGAGTCGGAGCGGGCGGCGAGGACGAGCACGGTGGTGTACTCGGCGGCGCGGAAGAGCGGGGGGACGAGCCAGTCGAGGGCGCCCTTGAGGGGGCGGGCGACGGCCGCGCCGGAGAGGATCACGTAGCCGATGGCGGCGATCACGATCTGGCGGTCGCCGAACGGCCAGGTGAGTACGGCGAACAGCAGGGCCGCCGCGGCGATCGCGGCGAAGACGACCCCGGCGCCCCGGGCTCCGGAGCGGCCGGGGATCCGGGCCACCAGCTCGGCGAGCGGCCCCGAGTCCGCGAGGTCCGCGAGGGCCTGGGCGGCCCGGTCCGTCCTCTTCGCCTTACGGGTCAGGGACCGCAGGACGCGGCCCGCCGTGGTGTAGCAGGCGCCGAACGCGCAGCCGACGATCAGCGCCCAGAAGACGATCCGGGGGGTGGTGACGGCGGTGAGGACGGCGATCATCGCCCAGCGCTCGCCGATCGGCAGGATGATCATGCGGCGGGCCCAGACGGTCCAGCCGAGGCTGTCGAGCCGGTCGGAGAGGGCCGCGGTGGGGCTCGTGTTGGCCGTGGCGTCGTGGTTGGCCTCGTTGAACGAGAAGTCGACGACGTGCCGGCAGGTCATGAGGATCATCGCGCCGAGCGCGAGGGCCCAGACGTCGTCGCCGTTGCGGGCGGCGCCGAGGGCGAGGCCCGCGTAGAAGGCGTACTCCTTGGCGCGGTCGAAGGTGGCGTCGAGCCAGGCGCCCATCGTCGAGTACTTCAGCGCGTACCGGGCGAGCTGCCCGTCGGTGCAGTCCAGGACGAAGGAGACGAGGAGGAGCACGCCGGCGGCGATGTAGCCGCCGCGCTCCCCGGTGGCCGCGCAGCCGGCCGCGATCAGCGCGGTGAGCAGCGAGGCGGTGGTGACCTGGTTGGGGGTCAGTCCGCGGCGCGCGCACCAGCGGGCGATGTAGCGCGAGTACGGGCTGATGAAGAAGGTGGTGAAGAACCCGTCGTGGGCCTTGACGGCCGAGCGGAGGCGTACGGCCTCGTCGTCGACGGCGGCGACGGCGGCGCGCGCCTCGTGGCGGGCCTCGGCGTCGGTGGGCACGGTGGCGACGAGGGTGCCGAGCTGGGGCCGGTGCACGGCGACGCCGTCGGCGTCGAGGGCGTCGGCGAGCGTGCCGGTGAGGTCCTTGGCGGGGGCGTCGGGGACACCATCGGTGCCGGTGGTCCCCGCGGGGACGGTCGCGGTGGTCAGGGCCGTCAGCGCGCGGGTGAGCGCGGGGCGGGCCCCGGGCTGCGCGGTGAGGGCGCCGGGCGCGGCCGCGGCCGGGAACCGGGGGTCGGTGAGGGCGAGGCGCAGGGCGTGCAGGTGGCCGACGAACCGGGGGTCGACGAGCGCGACGCGCTCACCCGCCGGGACGGAAGCCAGCGCGGTCCCGGTCTCCCGTGGGCCGGAGGCGATCCGGACGTCGAAGCCGAGCGACCGCAGATCAGCGTCGAGCGAGGATCCGGGTGCCGGCGGGCCGGTGAGGATGGCGGTCGACAGACGAACTCACTCCTTGGAGCTGACGAGGGGCCGGCGGGGCCGTGGCGGTCCCGGGCGCGGCGGTGCGGCCCGGCGCCGGGCGGCGGCACGTCGGCTGAGGCTATCGGATGAACGGAGCGTGAGTTCACCGAGGCTTCGCGGCCAGGACTCCCCCGGGCCCACCCGTGGCCTCACGGGCGGACCGTCTCCCGCGAAGATCGTCGGGGGCAGTCGGCGGACCGCGCCGCGGACGGCTCCCGGACCGCGCGGCGGCCACGGACCGAGCACGCGCCGAGGGCCCCGGGGCCCACTTCCCGCCATGGCCGGTCCTGGCCGCATCGCCGCAGGTCAGAGCATATGACAACGGTGTTCAGTACCGTGTTGCGCATACCCCCCACCCGTAGTTCACTGGCCACCTGGGGCAGACGGAACGACGCGATCGGGAGGCCATCTCATGGGGGCTGGACACGACCACGGGCACAGTCACGGCGGAGCGCCCCCCACGGGCACCGCGGGGGCCGCCTACAAGAGCCGGCTGCGGATCGCGCTCGGCATCACGCTCTCCGTGATGGTGATCGAGATCATCGGCGGTGTGGTCGCCGACTCGCTCGCGCTGATCGCCGACGCGGCGCACATGGCGACGGACGCCGTCGGCCTCGCGATGGCCCTGCTGGCGATCCACTTCGCCAACCGGCCGCCCTCCGGCAACCGCACCTTCGGTTACGCCCGGGCCGAGATCCTGGCGGCGCTGGCCAACTGTCTGCTGCTGCTCGTCGTCGGCGGCTACGTGCTGTACGAGGCGATCCAGCGGTTCGTCGAGCCCGCCGAGACCAAGGGCGGTCTCACGATCGTCTTCGCCGTGGTCGGCCTGGTCGCCAACATGATCTCCCTGTCCCTCCTCGCGCGGGGCCAGAAGGACAGCCTCAACGTCCGCGGCGCGTATCTGGAGGTGCTCGCGGACGCGCTCGGCTCGGTGACGGTGATCATCGCGGCCGGCGTCATCCTGGCCACGGGCTGGCAGTACGCCGACCCGATCGCCTCGATCCTGATCGGCCTGATGATCGTGCCCCGCACGGTCAAGCTGCTGCGCGAGACCCTGGACGTCCTCCTGGAGGCGGCGCCCAAGGGCGTCGACATGGCGGAGGTACGGGCCCACATCCTGGCCCTGCCGGGCGTCGAGGACGTCCACGACCTGCACGCCTGGACGATCACCTCGGGCATGCCCGTGCTCTCCGCCCATGTGGTGGTGGACCAGGGCGCGCTGGACTCGGTCGGGCACGAGAAGATGCTGCACGACCTCCAGGGGTGCCTGGGCTCCCACTTCGACGTGGAGCACTGCACCTTCCAGCTGGAGCCGGCCGGCCACGCGCAGCACGAGGCGAGACTCTGCCTCTGAGATCGGCGGCCTGTTAGGCTCCTCGTACGTCCACGTGTGGAGAGGAGCTGAGGTTGATGACCGTCGCGATGGAGGCTGCCCAGTGCGGCAGCGCCCGGTCCTGCTTCAGCTTCCGGGTCACCGGCTGATCTGACCCCGGTCTTCCCACCGGTACGTCACGTCGTCGGCCGGGGCCCTCTCACACAAGGGTTTCCCACGTTGTCCGACAACGCTCTGCACGACTCCTTCTTCGCCCTGCACCACGGTCTTCCGCGGCAGGGTCCCGGCTCCGACACCACCACCCGTCGGCTCCTCGCGCTCGTGGGGCAGCTTCCGGAGCGTCCGCGCGTGCTCGACCTGGGCTGCGGCCCGGGCCGTTCCGCGCTGCTCCTGGCCGCCGAGGCGGGCGCCGAGGTGACCGCCGTCGACACCCATGAGCCGTTCCTCGCCGAGCTGCGGACTTCCGCCGCCGCTCGCGGTCTCGACGGTTCGGTCCACACCCTCCGCGCCGACATGGGCGCACTGCCGCTCCCCGACGGCTCCTTCGACCTGGTCTGGGCCGAGAGCTCGGTCTTCGTGCTCGGCTTCGACCGGGCGCTGGCCGAGTGGCGCAGGCTGCTCGCGCCCGGCGGCACGCTCGTGCTCACCGAGTGCGTGTGGACCACAGAGGAGCCGGGCCCCGCGGCCCGCGCCTTCTGGGAGGACCACTACACCCTCCGTACCGTCGCCGGGAACGCGGCGGCGGCGGTCGGCGCCGGCTATCACGTCCTCGGCACCGTCCCGCAGCCGGAGAGCGACTGGGACGAGTACTACGTCCCGCTCGCCGCGCACGCCGAGGCGGCGGACACCACCGTGCCGGGCATGGCCGAGGCCGTGGCCGGGGCGCGCGCGGAGATCGCGCTGCGGCGCGAGCACGGCGGCGACTACGGCTACGCCGGCTTCGTCCTGCGGCCCGCCGATCCGCGCTGGGGCTCCCCCCACGCCCCCGGGCGCAGGGGGAGCATCCGCCAGGAGACACCCGAGGACTCCGCGGAGGTGTGGCGGGTCGTGTCGACGGCCTTCGGGTCGGTGGACACCCCGTCGGCGACGGAGGCCGATCTGGTCGACAACCTCCGGCTGGACGCCGACGCCTGGCTGCCCGGTCTGTCGTACGTGGCGGAGGCCCCGGACGGCACGGTCGTGGCGCACGCCCTGATCACCCGGTGCCGGGTGGGCGGCGCCCCCGCGGCGGCGCTCGCGCCGGTCTCGGTGGCGCCGGAGTACCAGCGGACGGGGGCCGGACAGGCGGTCGTCCGGGCGGTGCTCGACGCGGCCCGACTCCGGGGGGAGCCGCTCGTCCTCGTCCTGGGGCACCCGGAGTACTACCCGCGGTTCGGGTTCGTACGGGCATCCGAGTATGGAATCGAGCCGGGTTTCGAGGTTCCGGACGAGGCCATGATGGCCCTTGTCCTGGACGGTTCCGCGCCCGTTCCCGCGGGCACGCTCGTCTATCCGGCGGCTTTCGCCGTCTGACGGCCCACCGAGGTCCCTCCGCTCCCGCCGCACCGGTGTACTCCGGTGCGGTGGGAGCGGCGACGTCCGGCCGACGAAGTGCGGACAAGCCGCTTTTGTACGGCAGACTGGGGTGGCCCCACCGGGCCGAGGACCGAAGCGAAGGACGGGTATGCCGACCACACCAGCCACAGTGGATCAGATCTCGCCGGAGATCACGTCGAACGGCGTCCAGCCGTCCGGAGCCCCGGCGCCGATCATGCTCGAACTGGTCGACGAGGACGGGAAGACCATCGGTACGGCGGAGAAGCTCGCCGCCCACCAGGCGCCGGGTCAGCTGCACCGCGCCTTCTCCGTCTTCCTCTTCGACGAGTCCGGCCGGCTGCTGCTGCAGCGCCGGGCGCTCGGCAAGTACCACTCCCCCGGCGTCTGGTCGAACACCTGCTGCGGCCACCCCTACCCGGGCGAGGCGCCGTTCGCGGCGGCCGCCCGGCGGACCTTCGAGGAGCTCGGTGTCTCGCCGACGCTGCTCGCCGAGGCGGGCACCGTCCGCTACAACCACCCGGACCCGGCGTCGGGCCTGGTGGAGCAGGAGTACAACCACCTCTTCGTCGGCCTCGTGCAGGCCGAGCCGCGGCCGGACCCGGAGGAGATCAGGGACACCGCTTTCGTGACCCCCGCCGAGCTCGCCGAGCGGCACGCCGTCGCGCCGTTCTCCGCCTGGTTCATGACGGTGCTCGACGCGGCGCGTCCGGCCGTCAGGGAGCTGACGGGTCCGTCCGGGGGCTGGTGACCGCCACCTCCTGAGGCGCGCCCCCCGGCCCCGGTGCCATCGGGGCCGGGGCCTGTCTGACCATTCGCGTCGGATGAGGCCGGGAATGGTCAGGCAGGCCCCAGGGGCAGCGCCGCCCAGATGATCTTCCCGCCGCTCGCGGTGTGCTCGACGTCGCAGGCTCCGCCGGCCTCCTGGGCGATCTCCCGGACCAGGAGCAGCCCGCGGCCCCCGGTCTGCCCGTAGTCCGCCTCCAGTGCCTTGGGGCGGTACGGGTGGTTGTCCTCGACGGACACCCGGATCCACTCGGGGCCGATCGCGACCTCCACCGCTATCTCCGGCGACAGCAACGCCGCGTGCCGCACGGCGTTGGTGACCAGTTCGGAGACGATCAGGAGCAGGCCGTCCATGATCTCCTCATGGACGGGGACTCCCTGGCGGACCAACAGGTCGCGTACGGCGTGCCGGGCCTGCGGGACGGAGACGTCGACCGCGGGTGCGGTGAAGCGCCAGACTCCTTCGTAGGACGGTGACCGGGCGGGTACACCTCCGTGGGTGTCCACGGTCCGGTTCCCACCCTCGTGCTCGATTCTCGCCACGGATCGAGTCTTGGCAATCCGCGTGGGCAGACCGGCCTACTGACCAGAAGTCGACACTTATCGGCCACCTTCTGATCGGGTGGGTATGCCAACGTCAGTTGTTCGACTGATCGTGCGCGTTTTCTGAAGGCCCCGGTTCGGCCGGCTCCGCGGCGGGTACCGACCCGGGTACCGGCGGCGTCACCATACTGACGATCCGCCTGCCGCCCACGCCGATCGCGATCAGGCCGAGGCCGTCGAAGAGCAGCGCCAGCGAGAAGAAGACCCCGAGGACGTACCGGCTGCTCTCCGGCCAGTCGAAGAGGACGAGCAGCCCGAGCAGCAGGCCGAACGCACCCTGGAGCAGGGTCCAGCCGAACTGCGGGCCCCGCACCACCACGCTGCCGACGAGCCGGAAGAGGCCGCCGGTGAGGAAGAGCAGCGCGGCGAACATCGTCAGCGCCTCCGCCGAGCCCTCCGGGTGACGGATCACCACGACACCGGCCGCTATGTTCAGGGCGGCGACCACGACAGCGAGCCAGAAGTAGCTCGTGCCCCGCGACTGGATGGCCTGGAGCAGGCCCACGCCACCGCCGATCAGCAGCAGCCAGCCGAAGAGCAGCATCGAGGTCAGGGTGGCGAGACCCGTGTAGACCAGGCCGACGATTCCGCCGATCACGAGCAGACCGCCGAGCACGGCGAGCCAGCTGAAACTGCGGTTGAGCCGCTTCCCCTCGCGAGCCATGTCCCCGACCGGGTCCGGTCCCGCGTACGTCTCGTGGGCGTCCTTCGCCATGTGGTGCCTCCTCCGGGCGCCCCCTTCCTGATCGTACGTTCGGGTCCGGCGGATAGCATCCGGCCCATGGAGCCGCAGCTGAAGGACACCGTCACGGACGGCGTCGCCACCGTCGTCATCGCCAACCCCGCCAAGCGCAACGCGATGAGCGCCGCCATGTGGCGCGCGCTGCCCGGCGTGCTGGACCGGCTGGCCGGCGACCGCGCGGTGCGGGCCCTGGTCCTGACCGGCGAGGGCGACACCTTCTGCGCCGGCGCGGACATCTCGGGGCTGCGCGAGCCGGGCGACGAGCAGCAGAGTCTCGCGGTACGGGCCGAGGAGGCGCTCGCGGCCTTCCCGAAGCCGACGCTCGCGGCCGTCCGGGGCTTCTGCGTGGGGGGCGGCAGCCAGCTCGCCGCCGCCTGTGATCTGCGGTTCGCCGAGGAGGGCGCCCGCTTCGGGATCACCCCCGCGAAGCTCGGCATCGTCTACCCGTCCTCGTCGACCCGGCGGCTGACCGCCCTCGTGGGCCCTTCAGCCGCCAAGTACCTCTTGTTCTCCGGCGAGTTGATCGACACCGAGCGGGCGCTGCGGACCGGGTTCGTGGACGAGGTCCACCCGGTGGGCGAACTGGACAAGCGGGTGACCGAGTTCGCCCGGGTCCTCGTCGCGCGCTCGCTGCTCACCCAGGCCGCGGCCAAGGAGTTCGCCGACGGGCGGACCGACCGGGACGCCCACTGGGTGGAGCGGGCGCGCGGCAGCGGCGACACCGCGGAGGGGGTCGCCGCCTTCCTGGAGCGCCGCGCGCCCCGCTTCACGTACGGGCTCTGATCAGCGCTTCCGCGCGGCGGCTGCCCTGTCGCCGCCGTTTCGCCAGTACGCGACGATCTCGGCCGGGGCCTTCTCCGGGGAGCCCGCGTCGTACGGCGGCTGCGGGTCGTACTCCGTGAGCAGCTGGATCGTCTGGGCGGTCCCGTCGCCGGCGATCCGGCCCAGCAGGTGCAGGGCCATGTCGATGCCGGAGGAGACCCCGGCTGCGGTGACGTACTTGCCGTCGAAGACGACCCGCTCGCCGGTGGGCTCGACGCCGAGGGCCCGCAGCTCGTCGAAGGCGAGCCAGTGCGTCGTCGCCCGGCGGTCCGCGAGCAGTCCGGCCGAGGCGAGGATCAGCGAGCCGGTGCAGACGGAGGTGGTCCAGGTGCTGGTGGCGTCGGCGGTACGGAGCCAGTCGAGGATCTCCGGGTCGTTCACGGCCTCCCGGGCGCCGGGGCCGCCGGGGACGAGGACGATGTCCGGGTGCGGGACCTCGGCGAGCGTCCGGTCGGCGACGAGCGCGAGGCTGGCCTGGTCGTTGCGGACGGGGCCGGTCTCCTTGGCCACGAAGACGGTCTCGGCCCCGGGAAGGCGGGCGAGGAGCTCGTACGGTCCGACGGCGTCGAGCGTGGTGAAGCGGTCGTAGAGCAGGACGGCGATCTGCATGGTGGTCCCTTTCGGGGGTGAGGGCCTTGACGGCCTGGTCGAACCATGGGTCCACGGGCAAAGGGTCGGCCCACGGAGAGGTTGCTTCCGGACGGCGCTCGGCCGACCACGGAGCGGAGACCGACGGCGGAGACCGACGGCGGAGACCGACGGCGCAGGCCGACGGCGGCGGGGGCGGGCGGTCAGGCAAGGGGGCCGTGGAAGCGGCGGCGGTACTCCGCGGGGGCGGTGCCGAGCGCCTTGGCGAAGGCGCGGCGCATCGCCTCGGGGGTGCCGTAGCCGGAGGCGCGGGAGACCTCCTCGACGCCGCGCGAGGTCTCCTCCAGGAGGCGGCGGGCGTGTTCGAGCCGGACCCGGTCGACGTAACGGCCGGGGGTGGTGCCGGTCTCGGCGTGGAAGGCGCGGGCGAAGTGGCGGGGCGAGAGCCGGGCGCGGGCGGCGAGCGCCTCGACGGAGAGATCCCCGCCGGGATGCTCGGCGATCCACTGCTGGAGGTCGCGCAGCGGCTCCCGGTGAGCGGTCTGGGCGGCGAGCTGGACGCTGAACTGGGCCTGGTTGCCGGGACGGCGCAGGAAGACCACCAGGTGGCGGGCGATGGTGAGGGCGACGTCCCGGCCGAGGTCCTCCTCGACGAGGGCCAGCGCCAGGTCGATGCCGGCGGTGACGCCGGCGGAGGTCGAGAGGCGGCCGTCCCGGACGAAGATGGGGTCCGGGTCGACGTCGACCTCGGGATAGCAGCGGGCGAGGTGGTCGCAGGCGAGCCAGTGGGTCGTCGCCCGGTGTCCGTCGAGGAGCCCGGCCTCGGCGAGGAGCAGCGCTCCGGTGCAGACGGAGACCAGCCGCCCGGCGTCCGGGGCGTGCGTGCGCAGCCAGTCGATCAGGGCCGGGTCGGGTCGGCGGGTGCCCTCGCCGCCGGGGACGACGAGGGTGTGCGGGGGGCCGTCGGCGACCGCCGCGGCGAGGGTCGTGTCGGGGAGCAGCCGCAGCCCGCTGTGCGTACGGACCGGTCCGCCGTCCAGGGAGGCGGTGCGGATCGGGTACGCGGCGGGGTCCCCGGCGGCACGGGCCGCACCGGCGAAGACCTCGAAGGGGCCGGTGACGTCGAGGCTCTGCACGCCGTCGAAGAGGACGACGAGAACGGGTCGCTGCGTCATGTCCCCATCCTTGGCGGCTACGGCGGTGTCCGCAACGACGCGCATCCCACCTTTCCTGCCATCGGGCGACAGCGCATCGACAGCGGAGAGCCGGCCACCTGTTCCCGTCGTACCGACCAGTCGGTAACGTACGGCTCATGACGACTGCCCTGCCGCCGCGCGCCGGACGCCGCTGCCACAACGCCCTCAACCCGCTGCACTCCACGCTCTACTTCTCACCCGACCTGGACCGGGAGTTCAGCGCCCTCGGCTTCACCGACCAGAGCGCGATGCGGCTCGCCGCGCGGAGCGCCGCCCTCGGCGCGGTGGGTGCGGGCACGGTCGCCGCGACCTTCTACAACTACAACCACGAGCTGCTCGCCCGGCACCTCCCCGCCGTCTGGGAGACCGCCTCCCCCGCCGACGTCCTGGACGCGCGGCTGCGGACCGTGGACGCGACGCTGCGCCGGCTCCTGGGCGAGGACGTCGTCTCCTCGCCGGAGATGGCCGAGGCCGCGGTGCTGGCCCTGCGCGCCACGGAGGCCTGCACCCGGCACGCCCGGCCGCTCTACTCGGCCCACGCGGACCTGCCGGTGCCGGAGGCCCCGCACCTCGCCTACTGGTACGCCGCCACCCTGCTGCGGGAGCACCGCGGCGACGGCCACCTCGCGGCGCTGCTCACGGTCGGGCTCGACCCCGTCGAGGCCCTCGCCTCGCACACCGCCACCGGCAAGGGCATGGCCCCTCGCTGGGTGCTCGGCTCGCGCGGCTGGAAGCGCGCCGACTGGGACGCGGCGACGGAGCGACTGCGCGGGCGCGGCCTGCTCGACGCCGACGGCGAGCTCACCGAGGCGGGTACGGCCCTCCGCGACGAGCTGGAGGAGCGGACCGACGTGCTGGACTCCGCCCCGTACGAGCACCTCGGCGCGGCGGGCGTCGAGCGGCTCACGGAGCTGGGGCGCGGCTTCCTGGTCACCGCCGCGGTCGCGGGCGCCTTCCCCGCGGACCTCGTCGGCAAGGGCTGACACCGGCTCACGGCGTCCGACAAGGGCTGACGCGGGCGCCGGGACGCGCGCGGGACGGGCCGGTTGCCGCATCCGGGTGACCGACCCGGCACAATGCACTCGCAAGCTTGAGGCACGAGAAGGCGAGTCGGGACACCGTGACGACGTCCATCGAAGCAAGGATCGCCGAGGAGCTCGGCGTACGCGACCGACAGGTGAAGGCGGCCGTCGAGCTGCTCGACGGCGGTTCGACCGTGCCGTTCATCGCGCGCTACCGCAAGGAAGCGACCGAGATGCTCGACGACGCGCAGCTCCGCACCCTGGAGGAGCGGCTGCGCTATCTGCGCGAACTGGAGGACCGCCGGTCGGCGATCCTCGACTCGGTACGCGAGCAGGGCAAGCTGTCGGAGGAGCTGGAGGCCCGGATCCGGGCCGCCGACACCAAGGCGCGCCTGGAGGACATCTACCTGCCCTTCAAGCCGAAGCGCAGGACGAAGGCCCAGATCGCCCGCGAGGCCGGTCTGACGCCGCTGGCGGAGGGCCTGCTGAGCGACCCCTCGGTCGAGCCGACGGCCGCCGCGGCCGCCTTCGTGGACGCGGACAAGGGCGTCGCGGACGCCGCCGCGGCCCTGGAGGGCGCGCGGGCGATCCTCACCGAGAAGTTCTCCGAGGACGCCGACCTGATCGGCGAGCTGCGCGAGCGGATGTGGGGCCGGGGCCGGCTGGTCGCCAAGGTCCGCGAGGGCCACGGCGACAGCAAGGAGGGGCCGGGGGCGAAGTTCGCCGACTACTTCGACTTCGCCGAGCCGTTCACGGCGCTGCCCTCGCACCGGGTGCTCGCCATGCTGCGCGGCGAGAAGGAGGACGTCCTCAGTCTGGACCTGGAGCCCGAGGAGCCGTCCGAGACGCCCGGCCCGTCCTCGTACGAGGGCATCGTCGCGCACCGCTTCGGCGTGGCCGACCGGGGGCGCCCCGGCGACAAGTGGCTCCAGGACACGGTCCGCTGGGCCTGGCGGACCCGCATCCTGGTACACCTCGGGATCGACCTGCGACTGCGGCTGCGGACGGCCGCCGAGGACGAGGCGGTCCGGGTCTTCGCGGCCAACCTGCGCGACCTGCTGCTCGCCGCGCCCGCCGGCACGCGGGCGACGCTCGGCCTCGACCCCGGCTTCCGTACGGGTGTGAAGGTCGCGGTCGTCGACGCGACCGGCAAGGTCGTGGCCACCGACACGATCTATCCGCACGTCCCCGCCAACAAGTGGGACCAGGCGCTCGACCGGCTGGCGCGCCTCGCGAAGCAGCACGGGGTCGAGCTGGTCGCGATCGGCAACGGCACGGCCTCCCGCGAGACCGACAAGCTGGCGGCCGAACTCCTCACCAAACACCCGGAGTTGAACCTGACCAAGGTGATGGTCTCGGAGGCCGGCGCCTCGGTCTACTCGGCCTCCGCCTTCGGCTCGCAGGAACTCCCCGACCTCGACGTGTCGTTGCGCGGCGCCGTGTCGATCGCGCGGCGGCTCCAGGACCCGCTGGCGGAGCTCGTGAAGATCGACCCGAAGTCGATCGGCGTCGGGCAGTACCAGCACGACCTGGCCGAGGTGAAGCTCTCGCGCTCGCTCGACGCCGTGGTCGAGGACTGTGTGAACGGCGTCGGCGTCGACGTCAACACCGCCTCGACGCCGCTGCTTTCGCGGGTCTCGGGCATCAGCGCCGGTCTCGCCGAGAACATCGTCGCGCACCGGGACGCCAACGGACCGTTCCGCTCCCGCAAGGCGCTGAAGGACGTGGCCCGGCTCGGTCCGAAGGCGTACGAGCAGTGCGCGGGCTTCCTGCGCATCCGGGGCGGCGACGACCCGCTCGACTCCTCGGCCGTGCACCCGGAGGCGTACCCGGTGGTGCGCCGGATGGCGAAGACGACCGGCGGCCAGGTCGCCTCGCTGATCGGCGACACGGGCACGCTGCGCTCGCTGCGCGCCGACGACTTCGTCGACGAGACCTTCGGTCTGCCGACGGTCACGGACATCCTGCGCGAGCTGGAGAAGCCGGGCCGCGACCCGCGACCGGCGTTCAAGACGGCCACCTTCAAGGACGGCGTCGAGAAGATCGGCGACCTGGTGTCGGGGATGGTCCTGGAGGGGGTCGTCACGAACGTGGCCGCCTTCGGGGCGTTCGTCGACATCGGTGTGCACCAGGACGGCCTGGTGCACGTGTCGGCGATGTCGAAGACCTTCGTCAAGGACCCGCGCGACGTCGTGAAGCCGGGCGACGTGGTCAAGGTCAAGGTCATGGAAGTGGACATCCCGCGCAAGCGGATCTCCCTGACCCTGCGCCTGGACGACGAGGCCGGCGCGGACGCGCAGGGCGGCGCGCCCAAGCGCGAGCGGGGCGAGCGCGGCGACCGCGGTGAGCGGGGAGACCGCGGTGAGCGGGGAGACCGCGGTGAGCGGGGAGACCGCGCCGGCCGACCGCCGCAGCAGCGGCAGGGCGGTGGCGGCGGTGGCGGGAGCCGGGACGATCGCGGGAAGCGGAACGACCGCGGTGACCGGGGTGGCCGAGATCGTTCGGCGGCGCCCGCGCCCTCCAACAGCGCGATGGCGGACGCGCTCCGCAAGGCCGGCCTCCTGGGCGAGGGCGGCGGCAAGCGCCGATAGGAGTACGGGGGGAACGGGGAGTACAGGGCGAAGGCGCCCTCGACCCCCGCCTCCACGTGAAGGAGGCCACAGCCCACCGGGCTGTGGCCTCTCCGCGTCGACGCGCCGCTACGGCAGGAAGCGCAGGGCCCACTCCGCGCGGTTGGCGACCGAGAGGTCGTCGTCCTCGGTGAGCGGCTGGAGGACGGCGCTCGCCGTCTTCGGGTCGGCCTGGACCAGGTCGACGATCTCGGCGGCCAGGCCGTCCTGGTCGTCGCCGAGGTCGACGGACGAGGCGCGGATCAGGGTCGGCAGGGCCTCCGGACCGCCGATCGCGGCGAGGACCCCGCCGAGGAGCTCACGAGCGTAGGCGTTCCGCTCGGTGAGGGCCCGGTCCAGCTCCGCCTGGAGGCGGGGCAGGAGGCCGGCGTCGCCCGAGGCGGCGACCTCGTCGGCGAGGTCGATCGTCTCGTCGACGTCCGCGTCGAGATCGTCCAGCATCTCGGTCAGCCGGGTCAGTAGGTCGGTCATGGTGCTGCCTCCTGGAATGCACCGTCCACGAGGACGGGGACGGTCGTCGAGCTGTCGATCTCGGCGGCCACGGCCACGTCCTGCGGAAAGCCGTACTCGTACAGTTCACGGCCCGAGTCGCAGCCGTGCAAGGCGGCGACCGGGTCTTCCGTCGCCGCCCAGAGCGTGGCCGCCGCGGCCGCCTCGGGGGTCAGGACGCCCGGGCCCTTGAGCGCGGCGAGGACCGCTCCCGCGCCCAGCAGGTCCTCCAGGGCGGGGCGCAGCGAGCCGTCGGGCCACCGCTCGCCGGCGGCGATCACGGCGAGCGGTCGGTCCGCGGAGCCGTACCCCCGGTCCGTGAGCCAGCGGGCGACTGCCGTGCGGTTGCGCAGGGAGGCGGCGACGACGGTCGCGCCTCCCGAGGCGGCCTCGGCCGCGATCGTGGAGCCGTTCGGGGACGGCAGGAGCAGCCGCGGCGGCATCGGGGCGGCGCGCAGGGCGGCCGGCGAGAGCGTCCACGGATGCTCGGGGGTCGCCTCGCTCCGGCCGACCGCGAGGACCGCGCCCACGCGCTCCGCGTGCGCGGCGGCGGTCGCGCCGCCCCACCGGCGCGGGTGCACGGCCGCACCGCCCTCGACGGCGACGCCGACGGCCGTGGTGAAGGAGAGCACGTCGACCACGACGACACAGTGGGTCGCCAGATCGACGTTCCTCGCCCCGACGGGCCCCCAGGCGAAGGCGACCGTCATCGGGGGTTCCGTCCGGAGGAGACCGCCATCAGAGCTCGGTCACCTTGCCGTCGGCGACCTCGATGCGGCGGTTGGTGCGGACGGCGTCCAGCATGCGCCGGTCGTGGGTGACCAGGAGCAGGGTGCCGGTGTACGAGTCGAGGGCCGACTCCAGCTGCTCGATGGCCGGCAGGTCCAGGTGGTTGGTCGGCTCGTCGAGGACGAGCAGGTTCACGCCCCGGCCCTGGAGCAGGGCGAGCGCGGCGCGCGTCCGCTCGCCCGGGGAGAGCGTGGTGGCGGGCCGCAGCACGTGCTCCGCCTTCAGCCCGAACTTGGCGAGCAGGGTGCGGACCTCGGCGGGCTCGGTGTCGGGCACCGCCGCGCAGAAGGCCTCCAGGAGCTTCTCGGTGCCGTGGAAGAGCTTGCGCGCCTGGTCGACCTCGCCCACGACGACGCCCGAGCCGACCACGGTGTCGCCGGAGTCCAGCGGGAGGCGGCCGAGGAGGGCGGCGAGCAGCGTCGACTTACCGGCTCCGTTGGCGCCGGTGACGGCGACGCGGTCGGCCCAGTCGATCTGGAGCGTGACGGGGCCGAAGGCGAAGTCGCCGCGGCGCACCTCGGCATCGCGCAGGGTCGCCACGACCGAGCCGGAGCGCGGGGCGGCGGCGATCTCCATGCGCAGCTCCCACTCCTTGCGGGGCTCGTCGACGACGTCGAGGCGTTCGATCATGCGCTGGGTCTGCCGGGCCTTGGCGGCCTGCTTCTCGCTGGCCTCGCTGCGGGCGTTGCGGCCGAGCTTGTCGCCGTCGGTGGCCTTACGGCGGGCGTTCTTGACGCCCTTGTCCATCCAGGACCGCTGCATGTGGCCGCGGGCTTCGAGGGCGGCCTTCTTGCCCGCGAACTCCTCGAAGTCCTCGCGGGCGTGCCGCCTGGCCCTGTCCCGCTCCTCCAGGTACGCGTCGTAACCGCCGCCGTACAGGGTGATCTGCTGCTGGGCGAGATCGAGTTCGAGGACCTTGGTGACGGTCCGCGTGAGGAACTCGCGGTCGTGGCTGATGACGACCGTCCCGGCGCGCAGCCCCTTCACGAAGGACTCCAGGCGCTCCAGACCGTCGAGGTCCAGGTCGTTGGTGGGCTCGTCGAGGAGGAAGACGTCGTAGCGGGAGAGGAGGAGCGAGGCGAGCCCGGCGCGGGCGGCCTGGCCGCCGGAGAGCGAGGTCATCGGCTGGTCGAGGCCGACGGTGAGCCCGAGGGAGCCGGCGACCTCCTCGGCGCGCTCGTCGAGGTCGGCGCCGCCGAGGTTCAGCCAGCGGTCCAGCGTCTCGGCGTAGGCGTCGTCGGCGCCGGGCGTGCCGTCGACGAGCCCCTGGGTGGCCTCGTCCATGGCGGTCTGGGCGGCGGTGACGCCGGTGCGCCGGGCGAGGAACTCGCGCACGGTCTCCCCGGCGCGCCGCTCGGGCTCCTGCGGGAGGTGGCCGACGCTCGCGGTGGGCGGGGAGAGCCGCAGCTCGCCCTCCTCCGGGGCGTCGAGCCCGGCGAGCAGCCGGAGCAGCGTGGACTTCCCGGCGCCGTTGACGCCGACGAGGCCGATGACGTCACCGGGGGCGACGACGAGGTCGAGCCCGGCGAAGAGGGTGCGTTCGCCGTGGCCGGCGGCGAGGTCCTTGGCGACGAGGGTTGCAGTCATGAGGGTACGAATCCTAGGCGACGGCGGGGGCGCTCCGATCGGCGCGCCCTCACCGCGACGGCCTGGGCACGGCCGACCGGGCGTGCCCGGGTCAGGCGGCGGCGAGCCGTACGGCGTGGGGCCCTGCCGTCGCGTCGGCGAGGAGGCGGAGCAGGACGGCCCGGTAGGCGTCGCCGCGGAAGCGGTACGGACCGACGCCCGGGTAGCCGTCGCGCTCCAGGTCCACGGGGTCGCCGGGCGCGGGGTAGGTGGTCTGCGTCGGGTCGCCGGGCGCGGGGTCGCCGGTCTGCGCCGGGTCGGTGGTCTGCCAGGCGAAGTCGCGCCAGACGACGTCCTGGCCGTCGCGCTCGACGACGGCGGTGACGGCGCCGCAGCCGGGCTCGTCGCAGTCGGGGCAGGAGTAGACGATCCGGCGGCCGGCGGAGTCCGCGGAGTCGAGGAGCAGCAGGCGGACGTGCTCGGCGCGGATGGCGGGCGGGAGGTCCGAGGCCAGGGGCGGGACGGCGTCGACACCCTCGGCCTCGTCGAGCCGGTGGAGCAGGGGCCTGCCGTCGACCACGAGATCGGGGGTGTCGCGGTGAGGGCCGGTGAGGTCGAGGGGCGTGTACGCGGACGGCATACAGGAAGTATTTCCCCGGGCCCGGTCCCGTTCCATGGCTGCGGAGTCCCGGAAATGTCCCGGTCCGGGTACGGTCCCCGCCATGGACAGCGACGTGATCGTGGTGGGTGGCGGAGTCGTCGGGCTGACGACGGCGGTGACCCTGGCGGAGCGCGGACTGCGCGTACGGGTCTGGTCACGGGACGACGTGACGGCGACGACCTCGGCCGTGGCGGGTGCCCTGTGGTGGCCGTACCGGATCGAGCCGGCGGCGGAGGTCGGGGCCTGGGCGCTCGCCTCCCTCCGGGTGTACGGGGAGCTGGCCGCCGATCCGGAGCGGACGGGGGTGCGGTGGGTGGCCGGGGTCCACGCGGATGTGGTCCTGGCCGGGCTCGGCCCATGGGCGAAGGAGGTGCCGGGCATGCGGCAGCTGTCTCCTGAGGAGGTGCCGGGGCGGTACGGCACGGGTCTCGCCGCGCGGCTGCCGCTGATCGACATGCCGGTCCATCTGGCGTGGCTGCGGGGCCGGTTCGAGGCGGCGGGCGGAGTCTTCGAGCGGCGCGCGGTCACCGGCTTCGGAGAGGCGGCGGCGCGGGCGCGGGTGGTCGTCGACTGCTCGGGGCTCGGCGCGCGGGAGCTCGCACCGGATGCCGGACTGCGGCCGGTTCGGGGGCAGTTGGTGCTGGTGGAGAACCCGGGTGTCGAGGAGTGGTTCACGGCGGCGGACGACGGGGCGGGCGAGACGACGTACTTCTTCCCGCAGCCGGGGCGGCTGGTGCTCGGCGGGACGGCCGAGGAGGGCTCGGAGCGGCTCGACGCCGATCCGGCGACGGCGGCGGCGATCGTCGCGCGGTGCGCGCGGGTGCGGCCGGAGATCGCGGGGGCGCGGGTCCTCGGGCACCGGGTGGGGCTGCGGCCCGCGCGGGTGGGCGGCGTACGGATCGAGGCGGTGCCGCTGCCGGGCGGCGGGCGGCTGGTGCACCACTACGGGCACGGGGGCGCGGGGGTGACGGTGGCCTGGGGGTGCGCGGAACGGGCGGCCGAGCTGGTGTGTGCCTGACGCGCGACGGACCCCACGACTGACCGACGACGGACGGGGGCGGCGGAGACGGCCGGCCGGGGACCGACCGCGGGGCGGGCGCGGCCCCTTTTCGGCCGCTCCCGCCCCGCTCCTCGTTGCTCCTGCTACCGCTGCTTCCAGAGCGGCGGACGGTTGTTGTTCTCGGCGTCGTGGCACTGCTGGGCGCGGCTCTCCAGGGCGTCGGCACGGGCGGCGGCCTTGCGGGCCTCCGTCGTGGCACCGAGGCGCCGGAGCTTGGCGGCCCGGTCGCGCTCCTTGTGGGCGTCGGCCCGCAGCTTGTCGATGTTGCAGCTGATCGTGGCGGCGGCCGCGGGTTCGGCGGTGGCCGTCTGGCCGAGCAGCACGCCCCCGGCGAGCAGCGTCGTGGTGAACACGGCCGTCAGGGTGCGGCGCAGGGGCATCGCGTGGCGCATGGTGGTTCTCCAACTTCCCGGCGATCACCGCCGGTATGAGGCATGGTCAGTACCGGTCGGTAACTTTACCTCTGCGAAAGCCGGCTTCCCGCCATCGCGCGCCCGTGGCCCGGGACCGTCAACATTCCTTCACAGGACTCCCACTGACGAGGTGATAGGTCGCCCGCTCGTCCAGGAGGAGCGGGACGAGCGCACGCTGCGACTGGCGCAGCGGCACGAACGCGCCGGCTCCGTCCGGCCGGACGGTGACGCCGTGGAGGTCGAGCTCGTCGCCCACCTCGGCGTACTGCGTGGCGTCGAGGCGGTAGCCGCAGGGCGGGTCGGCGAGGATCTCGCCGGGCTCCGGCGGGTCGTTGTCGGCGCCGCCGAGGAAGACCGGGCCGCGGTCCGCGAATCCCCGGTGCCGGGCGGCCGCGGTGGCCGCCGTGAGCGGCCCGCGCCGCTCGTCGACATAGGCGAACGCCCCTTCCAGAGCGGCCCGTTGGGTGGCGAATCGGCGCCGGTGGTTGCGCGCCGGGTCGTCCTTCTCGACCTCGTCGAGCGCGTCGACGCGGGTCTCGACGAGCAGGCCCGCCGAGTGTTTGATGCCCGCGGTGTTGCGCAGGATCCGCTCCTGGCCGTCCCCCGCGACCTGCTTGACCGGCTTGCCGGTGAGGGGGTCGGTCCAGATGCCGTAGATGCCGGTGCTGTAGCCGGCGAGCCCGGCGGCGGGCCGGACGTAGGACTCCGAGAGCGCCCGGGACTCGTCGTGGACGTGCGGGTCCGCGTCGAGGCTGCGGGGCCAGAGGGCGAGCAGGTCCTTGTCGTAGTAGCGGGGAGTGGCCCCGTACTCATGGAGGTCGTAGACGAGTTCGGGGTGCCGGTCGCGGATGACGGCGGCCACGGCCCGTGCCTCGGCGGTGCGCAGGGCGAGGTGGTCGCGGTTGACGTCGATGCCGTCGCCGTTGCCCCGGGTGTCGGCCTCCCGTCCGTCGGGGTTGGCGGTGGGGACGACGAGGAGGGTGGTCCGGGCGAGGAGGCGCAGGGTGTCCCGGTCCTGGGCGTGGGCGAGGTCGCGGAGCGTGCTCAGGCAGGCCTCGCGACCCGCCGGCTCGTCGCCGTGCTGGCTGCAGACGAGCAGCACGGTGGTGCTGCCCGTTCCGAGGGTGGCGAGCCGCAGTGGTCTGCCCTGCGACGTGGTGCCGATCGTGCGCAGCGCCACCCGCTCGCTCCCCCGGTCGACGGCCGCGAGGAACTCCCGCTCCTCGGCCTCCGTCGTCCACCGGGCCCCGTGGCTCGTCTCGAACCCGGTGCGCGGGAGGGGGTGCGGCGGCGCGCTGTCCGCCGCTTCGGCCCGCACGGTGACGAGCGGCAGGGCGAGGACGGCGGCGCCCACCGCGAAGGCGAGCCCCCGGCGCGAACTCCGGTGCGCGGTACGAGGTCTCATCGGGCGGCTCCGGGCGAGGGAAGGCGCGGTCCGGTGACGGCGGCCGGCGGTACGGGGCCGGTCAGGGACGGCCTGGCGGCGGGTGAGGGCAGGGCCGGCGCCGCCCCCGTCGTCGCCGCGGCGAACGCGTCGGGGCCGCCGACCAGGGGCAGCCTCGCCGACGTACGGCTGAGGTCGAGGGTCAGGGTCGGCGTGGTCGACGGAGGGTCGATCAGGTCCTTGTCGGTGCCGCCGACGATCAGGGCGAGGCGGTGGCCCGCCGGGACGACGTGGTCGGTGGCGGCGAGGTTCAGGGTGAGGGTGTACGCCCTGCCGGGGGTCAGCGGCCGCTCCCGGCCGGGGTCCGCCCAGGTGCCGAGGTCGGCCCAGCCGCGGCTGACGACCGTGTACCCGACGTCCGTCGTGCGGGCCCGGGTCTCCTTGAAGCAGGCGCTGTCGCCGAGGGTGCTCGCGCCCCAGCAGGTGCGGTCGGTGAGGGTGGTGATGCCCTCCCCCGCCGCCCCGTAGTCGCGGATCGTGTCGGGGCCGAGGTCGACGAGGACGGCGGAGAGGTGCGCCGTGGAGGTGGTCGGGGTGGCGGTGACCGTCACCTTCGACGAGCCGGAGATCCGCAGCTCCCGGGAGAGCGGGCGGGTGACGAAACCGGCCTTCTCGGGGGTCGCTGAGTCGACGCGGGCGGCCCAGTCGAGCTCGCCGAGCCCGGGGTCGTCGGTGAAGGTCGCGGTGGAGCCGGCGGCGGCGGGGGTCCGGCCGAGGGAGCCGGCACCGGAGCCGGTGGCCGGGGCGGGGCGCAGGGTGGTGGCCTCGGTGCCGCGCGGCGGCCAGTGCCGGTCGGTGGTCCAGCGGTCCGGGGCGCGCTCGATGTCGGCGACCGGTTCGCGGTCGATGCCGTTGTCGTATCCGAGCAGGTAGTGGTCGAACCAGCGGTGCAGGGTGCGGACCCAGTCGGCGCGCCGGAAGTCGAAGGGGTCGACGTGGCCGGTCTGGGAGAGCCAGATCTTCCGCTCGACGCCGTGGGCGGCGAGCGCGTCCCACCACTGGCCGAACTGGTTGGCGCGGACGTTCAGGTCCTGCTGTCCGTGGACGACGAAGACGCTGGCCTTCACCTTCGAGGCGTCCGGCACGTGGTTCCGCTCGCTCCAGGCGGGGGTCCAGTCGCCGCTGTACGGGGTGGCGGCGGTGATCCGGTCCTGGACGGCGCCGCAGCGGGCCTTCGCGTCGGGGCTGTTCACGTAGTCGGAGAGCCAGCTCGGGTTGGCGTCGTAGAGCGGGGCGCCCTGGGAGTGGAAGTAGTCGTACCAGGAGGAGATGGCACCGATCGGAACGATCGTTTTCAGCCCTTCCACCCCGGTGGCGGCCACGCCGTTGGCGACGGTGCCGTCCCAGCTCTTGCCGATCATGCCGACGTTGCCGGTGGTCCAGCCGGTGGCCCCGGCGCGGGTCGTGCCGGTGCGGGTGGTGTAGCCGCGGGCGCGGCCGTTCAGCCAGTCGACGACGGCCTTGGCGGACCGGACGTCGGAGCGTCCGCCGACGTCGTCGCAGCCGTCGGAGCGGTTGGTGCCGGCGAGGTCGACGGCGACGAAGGCGTACCCGCGCGGGACGAAGTAGTTGTCGTAGAAGAGCGGGAACTGGACGGGGTTCCCGTCGGCGTCGTACGTCTTCTTCTGGCCCTCGTTGCCGCGTCCGCAACAGGCGTAGTAGGGGCTGGCGTCCATGATGACCGGGATCTTCCGGCCCGCCGCGGCGGGCTCGCGGGGCCGGACGATGTCGACGGCGACCCGGTCGTCGCGTCCGTCGCCGTCGCCGTCGAGCCCGGTGTCGACCCAGACGGACTCGCGGAGGGCGTCGGCGTAGGAGTGGACGGGGCGGGACTCGCGTACGGAACTCGTAGAAGGCGCGACAGGCACGGCAGGCGCGGCGGCCACCGAGGGCTCCGGCTGCGCGCCCGCCGGGGTGACCAGGGTCGCGACGAGGGCTGCCGTGGCCGCGGCCACGAGCGTTCCGTACGGCAGTCGGGCTCCGCGGGTTCTCCGCTTTCGCTTCGGCATGGGCGGGAACGTACCCCGGTCAACTCCCGCGCAAAAGAGTGCCGGAGGGAATCAGGGGTGATTCAGGGGCGTCCGGTGGCGGAGGGGTTCATGTCGGCCGAATGGCGATCGTGTGACAGGGGATCCTCTGGACGTGACGGTACGTCGGGGCACTGAATAGTGTCCGAACTAAGGACCGACGACCACCCGCGCGTCTTACGTTTCTTATGACTTGGGGAGCACCTGTGCACCGCAGAATCATCGTTCCGAGCGCCCTCGCGGCCTCCCTGCTGCTGGCGATCCCGGCATCGGCTGCCGACTTCGCTCCCGGGGCCCCGGGCATCGGCGACTCCTACTACCCCGCCAGCGGCAACGGCGGCTACGACGTCTCCCACTACGACCTGCGGCTGAAGTACCAGCCCGCGACCGATCTGCTCGAAGGTACGGCGACGATCCTCGCCACGACGAAGCAGAACCTGTCGCGGTTCAACCTGGACCTCGGTCTGAAGGTCAGCGAGGTCCGGGTCAACGGTCGCGTCGCGAAGTTCACGACCTCGGGCGACCACGAGCTGGAGGTGACCCCGGCCGTCCCCCTGGAGAAGGACAAGGCGATCTCGGTCGTCGTCCGCTACGCGGGCAAGCCCTCCGAGTTCAAGGTCGACGGCTGGTCGGCCTGGGCCCGCACCCCGGACGGCGCCGTCGCCGCTCAGGAGCCGGATTCGGCCGTCTGGTGGTTCCCGTCCAACGACCACCCGCTGGACAAGGCCACCTTCGACGTCTCCGTCTCCGTGCCGGACGGTACTCAGGCCATCAGTAACGGTGTGCTCCAGTCGCAGTCCTCGCGGCTCGGCTGGACCCGCTTCAACTGGCGCTCGAACAAGCCGCAGGCGACCTATCTGGCCACGCTCGCCGTCGGCAAGTTCGACATCACGACGGACAGGACGGCGAACGGGCTGCCGGTCCTCAACGCGTACAGCAAGGACCTCGGCGACAACGCGGGCGCGGCGCGCGCCTCGATCGAGCGCACGACGGAGGTCGCGGAGTGGCTGGAGGGGGTCTTCGGGCCGTACCCGTTCAACTCCCTGGGCGGCTACGTGCCGAACGTGACCAGCGGCTTCGCCCTGGAGACGCAGACCCGGCCGTTCTACAGCCCGCGGCAGTTCGCGAACGGGGCGAACGTGTCGGTGGTCGTCCACGAGCTGGCGCACCAGTGGTACGGCGACAGCGTGTCCGTGCGGGACTGGAAGGACATCTGGGTCAACGAGGGCTTCGCCCGCTACAGCCAGTGGCTGTGGTCGGAGAAGGAGGGCGAGGGCACGGCCCAGGAGCTGGCGGACTACGTGTACGCCACGCGCACGGCCGAGGACCCGTTCTGGACGGTCAAGCCGGGTGACCCGGGCGCGGAGAACCAGTTCCACATCGCCGTGTACGACCGGGGCGCGCTGGCGCTCCAGGCCCTGCGCAACGAGATCGGCGACGAGGACTTCTTCGCGATCCTGAAGGGCTGGCCGCAGGAGTTCGCCTACGGCAACGCGCGGGTCGGTGACTTCGTGCGGTACGCGGAGCGGGTCTCCGGCAAGCCGCTGGCCGGTCTCTTCGACACCTGGCTGTACCAGCCGTCGAAGCCGGCCGAGTCGACGGCGGCCGCGGCCGGTCTGTCCGCCCCCGCCGCGGCGGCGCCGGCGACCGGTCCGGCCGCGCGGTCCGCGGCACGGTCCGCGGCGCCCGAGCCCGTGCAGCCGAAGTCGTGGAAGAAGATCGCGGCGACGAACACGGTCCACGATCACGACGAGCGCTGACCTCGCGGTCGTCGCACGGTGAGCGGGCCGTCCGTCAGCGCTTCGCGCGGCGGGCGGCCCCGCGCGCCTTCCTGGCCAGGGGCAGATAGCGCAGCCGCTCGGGCAGGACGGGGACGACGGCCCGGACGACCCGGGCGAACCGGCGCAGCGCGCGCTCCTGCGCGTCCGTCCACTCCAGGCCGATGGCCTCGCGGGCGTCCGGGGGCATCAGGCCCACGGTGAGGAAGGCCCGCAGCCGCAGGAACGGGCGGCGGAGGACGGGCCAGAGCAGTCGGAGCGCGAGCCGGAGGGGCGCTGGGCCCCGGTCCGGGGCGGGTACGGGCAGGTCGGGGTCGAGCAGCTCCCGGACGACGACGGTCGCCTCCAGCTCGTCGGCCAGGACCTTCCGGTAGTACGGCCAGAACTCCTCGACCGTCTGCGGCATGTCCCGGTCGTGGATGCCGAGGACGCGGCCGACCCGGAGCCACTCGGCGTACAGCTGCCGTTCCTGGGCGTCGGTGAGGGGGCGGGCGAGGAGGCCGAGACCGTACCGGTAGACGGGGAAGCCGGTGGCGTGCACCCACGCGTAGTAGGCGGGGGTGAGGGCGTGGTACCTGCGGCCGTGGGCGTCGGTGCCCTGGATGTCGCGGTGCAGCCGGCGGAGGCGGCGGCCCTCCTCGGCCGCCTCCTCGCCTCCGTACACCCAGAGCTGGACCGAGCGCAGGGAGCGCTCGCCGCGGCCCCAGGGGTCGGTGCGGAAGACGGAGTGCTCGTCGACCCCGGCACCGATCGCGGGGTGGGCGACCTGCATGGCGAGGGCGGCGGGCAGCATCAGGAGCGCCCGGACGTCACCGGCGACGCTCCACAGCACGCCGCCGACGGGCGGGGGTACGGGCTCGCCGGCCGGGGTCCGGGCGGCGGCTTCCTGCGGGCGGCTCACGCGATCGCTCTCCTCACACGTCCGGCCGTACGCGGCCGGTCTCACACGTCCAGCGTGCACCCATGACGAAGGGGCCGTACCCCGGGCGTTGCGCGGCCCGGGGTACGGCCCCTTCAGGGATCCGGGGTCAGGAGCGGTCGGCTCCGACCGGCTCGCCGACGATACGGGCGGCGAGGGCGTGGGCCCAGGCGTCGACGTCCGCGGCGAGCTCGCGCTCGGCGGCGGCGCGCTCGGCGGCGATCTTCTCGGCACCGGCGGCGAGGATGACCTCGCGCTCGGCGTTGCCCTCGGCACGGGCGGCGGCGATGGCGGCCGAGCCCTCCTCGGTGGCCTGGGAGCGGATGCGCGCGGCCTCGTGGCGGGCCTCGGCGAGCTCCGCCTCGTACTGCTCGCGGATCTGCGTGGCCTCGGAGCGCAGGTCGTCGGCGCGCTCGGTGCCGCCGTCGATGGCGTCCTCACGCTCGTCGAGCGTGCGGCGGATCTTCGGGAGGATCCCCTTCGCCAGGATGAGGAAGGTGAGTGCAAACAACACCACGCCGAGGATGAGCTCGGCCCAGACGGGGTTGAGCGGACCGAGGTCCATCTTGAAGACTGTGGAGTTCGCGAGGGTCATGCGCGCATTCTACCTGGTCCAAATAAGGACAATTCCGACACCGGGATGAGAGTTGGCTCGGTTGTGCGAGTTCGGCAAGATTCCCGGCATCCAAAGGCTACCGGAAGGTAACCACGGCTGATTGTATGTGCGGCGCCAGGCCAACCCCCCACGCCTCCTTGGGAGTTCCCTTGTCCTTCGCCGTGCTCCGCCGTGCCCCCGGCGCCGCCCTCTCCCTCGCGCTCGCCGCCGCCACCCTGGCGGCGACCGCCCCCGGCGCGGGCGCCGCCTCCACCGCGACCGCCGAGGCCCCGCGCCTGAAGGTGCTCACGTACAACGCGTTCCTCTTCTCCAAGACGCTGTACCCGAACTGGGGCCAGGACCACCGGGCCAAGGCGATCCCCGCCGCCTCCTTCTTCCAGGGGCAGGACGTCGTCGTGATCCAGGAGGCCTTCGACAACTCCTCCTCCGACGCGCTCAAGGCGAACGCCGCCGCGCAGTACCCGCACCAGACGCCCGTCATGGGCCGCAGCAGGACCGGCTGGGACGCCACGAGCGGGGCCTACTCCGCGACCACGCCCGAGGACGGCGGGGTGACGATCTTCAGCAAGTGGCCGATCGTCCGCAAGGAGCAGTACGTCTACAAGGACGCCTGCGGCGCCGACTGGTACTCGAACAAGGGCTTCGTCTACACCGTCCTGGACGTGAACGGGAGCCGGGTCCACGTCGTCGGCACCCACGCGCAGTCCACCGACCCCGGCTGCTCGACGGGCGAGGCGGCGCAGATGCGCAGCCGCCAGTTCAAGGCGATGGACGCCTTCCTCGACGCCAAGAACATCCCGGCGAACGAGCAGGTCGTCGTGGCCGGCGACATGAACGTCGACTCGCGCACCTCCGAGTACGGCACGATGCTCGCCGACGCGGGCCTGGCGGGGGCCGACGCCCGCACCGGCCACCCGTACTCCTTCGACACCGAGCTGAACTCGATCGCCTCCGAGCGCTACCCGGACGACCCGCGCGAGGACCTCGACTACGTCCTCTACCGGGCCGGGAACGCCCGCCCCGCCGGCTGGACCAACCACGTGGTCCTGGAGCAGAGCGCCCCGTGGACGGTCTCCAGCTGGGGCACGCGGTACACGTACACCAACCTCTCCGACCACTACCCCGTCACCGGCTTCTGACCGGACCCGGCTGACGGACGGGGCTCAGTACCCCGACCCGCCGAAAAGGCTGTAGAGCCAGGCACCGAGCACGCCGGCCACACACAGCAGGACGAACCACGAGCCCGCGCCCGTGTGCCGCTCCTTGCGGGGGCGGCGGCCGGGGCCGGCGGCGCGAGCCGCCCGCCCCGGCTTCTCGCGCTTCCCCTCGGGCCATCCCGCGCGGGACGGCCCCTCGTCCGGTGCCATGTCCGCGCCGGCGGCGACATCGGCGAGCAGCCGTCGGCAGATCGTCGCCAGTTCGGCCGTCCCTGCCGTCAGGTCGACGACCACCTCGCTCCGGGCCGGCGCCGTGGTCCCCCCGTCGAGGAGCCGCCCGGCGCGCAGCAGCGCCCGGTCCTTGCCCCCGGTCGGAGCGAGACTGATCCAGCGGCGGACGTGCTCGCCCCGGATCACCACCCCGCCGCCCCGCTCCCGGTAGACGGTGTGCTCCCGCCACAGGATTCCGGCCAATTCGTCGGCCGTCTCCCTGAGTTGCGCGTACATCTCACTCCCCTGTTGCCGTGCCCCCCGATGCGAACAGCGGCCGACTCTAGCCCCCGCCACCGACAGCGCTCGCTCTACCCCGCCTCCGCGTCCCTTACGCGCCGAAGTCGTCCACGGTGACCGCAATCCTCCGGTCCACCACACGGTCGGCGGTCTTCTACACAGCTGGTGAGACAGCAATACTGTCCAAGTGAGTGACGAGGAGCATGAGCGGAGCGAGCCGCGCTATACGGTCGACGAGCTGGCCGCGCGGGCCGGGGTCACGGTGCGGACCGTGCGGTTCTACGGGACGCGGGGGCTGCTGCCGCCCCCGGTCATCGGGGCGCGGCGGGTCGGACACTACGGGCCCGGGCATCTGGCGCGGCTCGCGCTCATCGAGGAGTTGCAGCGGCAGGGCATGACGCTGGCCGCCATCGAGCGGTATCTGGAGCAGTTGCCGGCCGATCTCAGCGAGCAGGACCTGGCCATCCACCGGGCCCTGGTGGCCTCCTGGGCGCCCGAGTCCGCCGAGGAGATCACCCCGCGCGAGCTGGAGCGGCGTGCCGGGCGGCCGCTCGGCGAGCGGGACGTGGAGCGGCTCGCCGCGATGGGGGTCCTGGAGCGGATCCCCGGGAGCGACGCCTTCCGGCTCGACGGAGCGCTGCTGCGGCTCGGGGTCGAGCTGCTCGACGTGCCGATCGAGCACGAGACCATCCTCGCCTCCCGGACCGTCCTCGTGGAGCACGCGCGCGCAGCCGCCCAGGAGCTCTCGCGGCTCTTCCGGGACGAGGTGTGGAACCCGTACCGGGAGAGCGCCGCGGACCCGGACCACCTGAACGCCATGCGGTCGCTCTCGGCCCATATGCAGCCGATGGTGGTCCAGGCCCTGGTCACGGCCTTCCAGCGCGAGCTCCGGGAGGAGCTGCGCGCCGCGTTCAGGAGTCGGTGAAGACCTCGCCCCGTTCGGCCTTCGCCACCAGGAGCGCCGGGGGTTCGAAGCGCTCGCCGTACGTCGCCGCCAGCTCGCGCGCGCGGGCCGTGAAGCCGGCGACACCGGCCCCTCCCCCGGCGCCGCCGTCGTAGCCGTTGATGTACTGGAGCACTCCGCCGGTCCAGGCCGGGAAGCCGATGCCCATGATGGAGCCGATGTTGGCGTCGGCGACCGAGGTCAGGACGCCCTCCTCCAGGAGCCGGACGGTGTCGAGCGCCTCGGAGAACAGCATCCGCTCCTGCATGTCGCGGAAGGGGATCTCGTATCCGGGCTTGGCGAAGTGCTCGCGCAGTCCGGGCCAGAGCTTGGCGCGCTTGCCGGACTCGTCGTACGTGTAGAAGCCGGCGCCGCCGCTGCGGCCCGGGCGGCCGAACTCGTCGACCATGCGGTCGATCACGGCCTCGCCCGGGTGGGTGACCCAGGTGCCGCCGGCCTCCTCGATCGCGCGCCGGGTCTCGTTGCGGATCTTGCGGGGCAGGGTCAGGGTCAGCTCGTCCATGAGGGAGAGGACCTTCGCCGGGTAGCCGGCCTGGGCGGCGGCCTGCTCGATCGACGCGGGCTCGATGCCCTCGCCGACCATGGCGACGCCCTCGTTGATGAAGTGGCCGATCACGCGGGAGGTGAAGAAGCCGCGGGAGTCGTTGACGACGATCGGCGTCTTGTTGATCTGCCGGACGAGGTCGAAGGCGCGGGCGAGGGCCTCGTCGCCGGTCCGCTCGCCCTTGATGATCTCGACGAGCGGCATCTTGTCGACGGGCGAGAAGAAGTGCAGACCGATGAAGTCGGTCTGCCGCTCGACGCCCTCGGCGAGGACGGAGATCGGCAGGGTCGAGGTGTTGGAGCAGAGCAGCGCGTCGGGGGCGATGACGCCCTGGATCTCCTGGAACACCTTGTGCTTGAGCGCCGTGTCCTCGAAGACCGCCTCGATCACGGCGTCACAGCCGGCCAGGGCCTGGACGTCGGAGGTCGCGGTGATACGGGCGAGGAGCGCGTCGGCCTTCTCCTGGGTGGTGCGGCCCCGGGCGACGGCCTTGGCGCAGAGCTTCTCGGAGTAGGCCTTGCCCTTGGCGGCGGACTCGGCGGAGACGTCCTTGAGGACGACCTCGATGCCGGCGCGGGCGCAGGAGTACGCGATGCCGGCGCCCATCATGCCGGCGCCGAGGACGGCGACCTTGCGGACCGGGCGGGGCGCGATGCCCTTGGGGCGGCTCGCGCCCGAGTTCACCGCCTGGAGGTCGAAGAAGAACGCCTGGATCATGTTCTTCGCGGTCTGCCCGATGACCAGCTCGGTGAAGTACCGGCTCTCGATGGTGAGCGCGGACTCGAAGTCGACCTGCGAGCCCTCGACCGCGGCGGCCATGATGGCGCGCGGCGCCGGGTAGGGCGCGCCGTTCAGCTGCTTGCGCAGATTGGCGGGGAAGGCCGGCAGGTTCGCGGCGAACTTCGGGTTCGACGGGGTGCCGCCGGGGATGCGGTGACCGGGGACGTCCCAGGGCTGGCGGGACTCGGGGTGCGCGTCGATGAAGGCGATGGCCTTGGCCATCATCTCCTCGGCGGTGGCGGCCACCTCGTGGACGAGGCCGTTGTCAAGGGCACGCTTCGGGGCGTACTGGGTGCCCTGGAGCAGCACCTTGAGCAGGGCGTCGGTGATGCCCATGAGGCGTACGGTACGGGTGACGCCGCCGCCGCCCGGCAGCAGCCCGAGGGTGACCTCGGGCAGGCCGATCTTGGAGCCGGGGGCGTCGAGGGCCACGCGGTGGTGGGAGGCGAGCGCGATCTCGTAGCCGCCGCCGAGGGCCGCGCCGTTGATCGCGGCGACGACGGGCTTGCCGAGGGTCTCGATGCGGCGCAGCGCGTTCTTCATCTCGAGGCCGGCCTCGAAGATGTCCCGGGCGTGCTCGGGGCCCGCCTGGATCAGGTCCTTGAGGTCGCCGCCGGCGAAGAAGGTCTTCTTCGCGGAGGTGTAGATGATGCCGCGGATGGAGTCCTTCTCGGCCTCCACCCGGTCGGCGATCGCGGTGATCGAGGCCCGGAAGGCCTGGTTCATCGTGTTGGCGGACTGGTTCGGGTCGTCGAGGACGAGGGTGACGATCCCGGTCGCGTCCTGCTCCCAGCGGATGGTGGTGCTCTCGCTCATGTCTCTGCTTCTCCGTGGATGAAGAGGGGTTCGGACGGGACCGTCAGACGCGCTCGACGATGGTGGCGATGCCCATGCCGCCGCCCACGCAGAGGGTGGCGAGGCCGTAGCGCTTGTCCTGGCGCTCCAGCTCGTCGACGAGGGTGCCGAGGATCATCGCGCCCGTGGCGCCGAGCGGGTGGCCGAGCGCGATGGCGCCGCCGTTGACGTTGACCTTGTCCAGGGAGACGCCCATGTCCTTGACGAAGCGGAGGACGACGGCCGCGAAGGCCTCGTTGATCTCGATGAGGTCGATGTCGTCGATGGTGAGACCGGCCTTGGCGAGGGCCTTGCGGGTGGCCGGGGCCGGTCCGGTGAGCATGATGGTCGGCTCGGACCCGGAGACGGCGGCCGCGACGATCCGGGCGCGCGGCCGCAGCCCGTACCGCTCGCCGACCTCCTTCGAGCCGATGGCGACGAGGGAGGCGCCGTCGACGATGCCGGAGGAGTTGCCCGCGTGGTGGACGTGGTCGATCTCCTCGACCCAGTGGTACTTCTGCAGGGCCACGGCGTCGAAGCCGCCCAGCTCGCCGATGTCGGCGAAGGAGGGCTTGAGGCGGCCCAGCGAGTCGGCGGTGGTGCCGGGACGCATGTGCTCGTCGTGGTCGAGGACGAGAAGGCCGCCCCGGTCCACGACGGGGACGACGGAGCGGGCGAAGCGCCCGTCCTTCCAGGCCTCGGCGGCCCGCTCCTGGGAGAGCTCGGCGTACTCGTCGACGTCACGGCGGGTGAAGCCCTCGAGGGTGGCGATGAGGTCGGCGCCGATGCCCTGCGGGACGAAGTTGGTCTCCAGGTTGGTCATCGGGTCGGCGAACCAGGCGCCGCCGTCGGAGGCCATGGGCACGCGCGACATGGACTCGACGCCACCGGCGAGGACGAGGTCCTCCCAGCCGGAGCGGACCTTCATCGCGGCCATGTTGACCGCTTCGAGGCCGGAGGCACAGAAGCGGTTCTCCTGGACGCCGGCGACGGTGTCGGGGAGTCCGGCGGCGATGGCGGCGATCCGGGCGATGTCGGAGCCCTGGTCGCCGACGGGGCCGACGACGCCGAGGACGATGTCGTCGATGGCGGCGGGGTCGAGTCCGGGGTGGCGGGCCTGGATCTCCCGGATGAGGCCGACGACCAGGTCGATGGGCTTGGTGCCGTGCAGGGAGCCGTTGGCCTTGCCGCGTCCGCGCGGGGTGCGGATCGCGTCGTACACGTACGCTTCGGTGCTCACGTAAAGCCTTTCGCGATGAGGGTGGGAGAAGACGGGCGGCGGGAGGTCGGCCGGGGTCGGGAGGTCAGCCGAGGAGGGAACGGCCGATGATCTCCTTCATGATCTCGGTGGTGCCGCCGTAGATGGTCTGGATCCGGCCGTCGGTGTAGGCGCGGGCGACCGGGAATTCGCTCATGTAGCCGTATCCGCCGTGCAGTTGCAGGCAGCGGTCGGCGACCCGCTTCTGGAGTTCGGTCGCCCACCACTTGGCCATGGAGGCGTGGACGGCGTCGAGTCCGCCCTCCGTGTGCTCGGTGATGCAGCGGTCGACGAAGGTCCGGGTGACGGCGCACTCGGTGGCCATCTCGGCGATCTCGAAGCGGATGTGCTGGAGCTTGGCGAGCGGGCGGCCGAAGGCCTCGCGCTCCTTGACGTACCGGGTGGTGATCTCCAGGAGGTGTTCGGCCCCGGCGATGCCCGCGACGGCGATGGCCAGGCGCTCCTGGGCGAGGTTGGTCATCAGGTGGAGGAAGGCGCCGTTGAGCTCGCCGAGGAGGTTCTCCTTGGGGACGCGGACGTCGGTGAAGAAGAGCTCGGCGGTGTCCTGCGACTTCTGGCCGATCTTGTCGAGGTTCCGGCCGCGCTCGAAGCCCTCCGCTCCGCGCTCGACGACGAGGAGGGAGAGGCCGTGCGCGCCGCCCTCGGGGGTGGTCCTGGCGACGACGATCACGAGGTCGGCGTGGATGCCGTTGGAGATGAAGGTCTTGGAGCCGTTGAGGATCCAGTGGTCGCCCCGGTCCTCGGCGGTGGTGCGGATGCCCTGGAGGTCGGAGCCGGCGCCGGGTTCGGTCATGGCGATGGCGGTGACGATGTCGCCCGAGCAGAAGCCGGGCAGCCAGCGCCGCTTCTGCTCGTCGGTGCCGAGCGAGGTGAGGTACGGGCCGATGATGTCGTTGTGCAGGCCGATGGCGAGTCCGGGGGCGCCGGCCCGGGTGAACTCCTCGGCGAGGACGGCTCCATAGCGGAAGTCGGGGTCGCCACCGCCGCCGTACTCCTCGTCGACCGCGAGCCCGAGGAGCCCCTGTCGGCCGGCGGCCCGCCAGACGTCACGGGCGACGATGCCGTCCTTCTCCCACTGCTCGTAGTGGGGCAGCACCTCCTTGGCGAGGAAGGTGCGGACGGTCGTACGGAAGGCCTCGTGGTCGGCGGTGTAGAGCTGGCGCTTCATGCTTCGGTCTCCTGGATCTCCGAGGTCTGCGAGGTCTGTGGGGTCGTCGAACTCTGCGAGGTCTGCGCGGTCTTCGAGGGCTGCGCGGTCTTCACAGGCTGCGAGGCCTTCAGGGCGGGGACGGCCCAGTCGTGGGCGACGGTGGCGGTGTCGGCACCGGGCAGGGCGGGGCCGGAGCGGACGGTGCCGGGGGTGACGGAGAAGCGGGGCGCCGGGGCGGGCTGGGTGAGCCCGGCGTACTCGGTGAAGGTGGCCCGGGCGGCGAGGTGGGGGTGGCTCGGGGCCTCGCGCAGGGAGAGGACGGGGGCGACGCAGGCGTCGGTGCCCTCGAAGACGGCCGTCCACTCCTCGCGCGTACGGCTCCGGAAGCGGTCGGCGACGGCCTCGCGCAGTTCGGGCCAGCGGGCGAGGTCGCCGCGCAGGGCGGCGGCCTCCTCGATGCCGAGGAGGCGGGCGAACTCCGCGTAGAACTGTCCTTCCAGGGCGCCGACCGCCATGTGTCCGCCGTCGGAGGTCTCGTAGACGCCGTAGAAGGGGCAGCCGCCGTCGAGGAGGTTGACGCCCCTGCGGTCCTGCCAGCCGCCGGCCGCGAGCATGCCGTGGATCATGGTGGTGAGGTGGGCGGTGCCGTCGACGATGGCGGCGTCGACGACCTGGCCCTCGCCGTGCGTCCGTGCGTGCTGGAGGGCGGCGAGGACACCGATGACGAGGTAGAGGGAGCCGCCCGCGTAGTCGCCGACGAGGTTGGCGGGGACGGTGGGCGGGCCGTCCGGGTCGGGGCCGATCATGCCGAGGGCGCCGGTGACGGCGATGTAGCCGATGTCGTGGCCGGCGGTCGTGGCGAGCGGTCCGTCCTGGCCCCAGCCGGTCATCCGGCCGTAGACGAGCCGGGGGTTGCGGGCGAGGCAGGCTTCGGGGCCGACGCCGAGGCGTTCGGCGACGCCGGGGCGGTAGCCCTCGATGAGGACGTCGGCGCGTGCGACGAGGTCGAGCACGGTGGCGGGGCCGTCCTCGGCCTTGAGGTCGACGAGGACGGAGCGCTTGTTGCGGTTGGTGAGGTCGCGGGCCGGGTCGATGCCGAGGCCGGGACCCGCGGGGCGGTCGACGCGGACGACGTCGGCGCCGAGGTCGGCCAGGAGCATGGCGGCGAAGGGGCCGGGGCCGATGCCGGCCAGTTCGACCACGCGCACTCCGGCGAGCGGGCCGGTCCGGGCGGTGTGGGTCGTCGTCATCGAGCCCCCAGGAGTGTGTGACACCAATGATGTAACACCGGAGATGCTAGGAACGTGTTCCACTCGGCACAAGCCCCCCGGCCGAGCAAGCGCTTGGAAATCACCTCGGGGCGGAGTTCCGCTATTCTCCGCCGACGACAACCGCGCGCGGCGGCGCGGTACGGCCGAAATGAGGGGCTGGATGGAGACAGGGGCGGGCACGGGGCGCGAGGCCGGAGCGGGAGCGGGGGGCGCTCCGGACGGCGCGCGAGCGGAGGCGGGCGCGCGGCGGCCGTACGACGTCGTGCTCTTCGGGGCCACCGGTTTCGTGGGCGGTCTCACCGCGGAGTACCTGGCCGAGCACGCCCCGGCGGAGTGCCGCTGGGCGCTCGCGGGCCGCAGCTCCGCCGGGCTCACGGCCCTGCGCGAGCGGCTCGCCGCCCGGTGGCCGCACTGCGCGGAGCTGCCGCTGCTCGTCGCCGACGCCGGCGACCCGGACTCGCTGCGTGCGCTCGCCGAGTCCGCGCGGGTCGTGGCGACGACCGTCGGCCCCTACGTCTGGTACGGGGAGGGGCTGGTCGCCGCCTGCGCGGAGGCCGGTACGGACTGTGTGGACCTCACCGGTGAGGCCGAGTTCGTGGACCTGATGTACGTACGGCACGACGCGCGCGCCCGCGAGACCGGGGCGCGGATCGTGCACGCCTGCGGCTTCGACTCCGTCCCGCACGACCTGGGTGCGTACTTCACCGTCCAGCAGCTCCCGGAGGACGTACCGCTCCGTGTCGACGGCTTCGTCCGGGTCGGCGCCACCTTCTCCGGCGGCACCTTCGCCTCGGCGCTGACCGCGCTCGGCCGGGGCCGGCAGGTCCTGGAGGCGGCCCGCGAACGGCGCCTGCACGCGCCGAGGCTGGTGGGGCGCCGGGCCCGGGCGCCGCTGGGCGGCCCCCGGTTCAGCCGGGAGACGGGCACCTGGGCCCTGCCGCTGCCGACCCTCGACCCGCAGGTCGTGGCCCGCTCGGCCGCCGCCCTCGACCGGTACGGTCCGGACTTCCGTTACCGCCACTACGCCTCCGTGAAGACGCTCCCGATGGCCGTCGGTGGCTCGGTGGCCGTCGGCGCGGGCGCCGTGGCGGCTCAACTTCCGTCGGTGCGACGCCGGCTGATGGAGCATTACCAGCCGGGGCAGGGCCCGTCCGCCGAGCGGCGCGCCCGTAGCTGGTTCTCGGTGCGGTTCGTCGGCGAGGGCGGCGGACGCCGGGTCTTCACCGAGGTCTCGGGCGGCGACCCGGGATACGACGAGACGGCCAAGATGCTCGCCGAGTCGGCGCTCTGCCTGGCCTTCGACCCGTTGCCGAAGACGGCGGGCCAGGTGACGACCGCGGTCGCGATGGGCGACGCCCTGATCGAGCGGCTCCGCGCGGCGGGCATCCGCTTCCGGGTGGCCCACCGGGGCTGATCGGGGCGGTGAATCGGTGCGGCGGATCGGTGCGGCGCACCGGGGCGGCGCACCGGTGCGGCGCATCGGTGCGCCGGATCGGGGCGGGCGCGGCCTCAGAACCGTACGAGGCGGAAGGGGTGGCCGGCCGGGTCGGCGTAGACGCGCCAGGCCGGGTCGCCGCCCCCGCCGTCGAGCGGGGTCGCGCCCAGCGCGAGGACGGCCTCGTCGGCCTCGGCCAGGCCCTCGACCCGTACGTCGAGGTGGAACTGCTGCTCGGGCGCGCCCCAGACGGGCGGCCGGTGGTCGGCCACGTCCTGGAAGGCGAGGAGCGGTCCGCCGGCTCCGCGCAGGACGGCGGATCCCTCGCCGACGGCCCAACGGGGGTCGGGGCTCTCGACCTCGCCACCGATCAACCGCTGGTAGAACAGGGCGAGTTCCCGCGCGTCGGGGCAGTCGAGCACGACACAGCGCAGCCGCCCGATCACGTCAGGATCCAGTCGGCGACGACGTACAGCATGGCGCAGACCCAGGCCAGGGCGACGAGCCCGGCGACGGCGAGGGTCAGGGTCAGGCCGCGACCCGCGGAACGCGGCGGAGCGGAAAGGGGTGTTGTCATGAACCCCACTCTGCCGGGCTGGGGCGTGGCGCGGTATCCGTACGCGTACTCAGGTATCCGCGCGTGCTTCCGTAAGTGCCCTGCGGCAGAGGGAGTCGGCGCGGCGGGTGGTCTCGGGGATGCGGTAGCGCGGGGAGAGGTGGAGCGTCTGGGCGCAGGCGCGGTCGAGGGAGACCCGGTGGCCGACGGAGACGAAGACGGGCTTCACCCCGGCCTGGGTCCGGACGGCCCGCCCCACCTCCTCGCCACCGGCGAGCAACGAGCTGAACTGGCCGCGTGCCGACCCGGGTTGCTCGTAAGTGAAGGTGAAGGGGTTCTTGGCGACGCCGACGGACGGCCGCCCGGTCAGGACTCCGAGGTGGCTCGCGAGGCCGAAGCGGCGGGGGTGGGCGAGGCCGTAGCCGTCGCAGACGAGCAGGCCGGGGTCGGCGGTCAGGGAGTCGAGCGCGGCAAGCACGGTCGGGATCTCGCGGAAGGCGAGGAGCCCGGGGACGTAGGGGAAGGAGACACGGCCGACCGCCGTGGCCTCCTCGACCACGTCGAGGGTGCGGGCGTCGAGCACGACGGCCGCGGCGGCGACGAGGTCGCGCTCGTCGTCGTAGGCCACGTCGAGCCCCGTGACATGGCCTTCGCCGACGGCCGGCCCCGGCTCGTCGAGCACGATCCGCCCGCGCAGTTCCCGCTGGACGGCCCGTGCGGTGTCCTCGTCGGCGGGCCAGCCCGCCGGAATACCGATGATCGTCATAGTGCGAGCCACCCTACGACCCCGGTTCCGAGGACGGGAACGCCTCGTCGGCGTCGACCGGGCGCCCGGTAGCCTGCCGATCATGTTCGTACTGGAATTGACCTACACCGCGCCCGTCGAGCGGGTGGACGCGCTGCTCGACGCGCACATCGAGTGGCTGGACGCGCAGTACGCCGCCGGGGTGTTCCTCGCCTCGGGGCGGAAGAACCCGCGCGACGGCGGGGTGATCCTGGCCTCCGGGGTCGGCCGCGCGGAGATCGAGGCGATCGCGGCGGCCGACCCGTTCAGCGTCGAGGGCGTGTGCGCGTACCGGATCACGGAGTTCTACGCGACCAAGACGGCCGAGGGACTCGCCGCGCACCGGGAGGAGTTGCCCTCCTAGGGCCTGTCTGACAGTCGGCGTCGGACAGGCGCTAGGAGGCGTCGCGGCCGAGGACGGCGATCCTGCCCTTCTCGCCGGAGGCCCAGCACGAGCCGTCGTCCGTGCAGTCCACCGTGTCGTACGAGCCGGTGTCGAGCGTGCGCCAGGTGCGGCCGGCGTCGGTCGTCAGGTCCGTGCCGGTCGGGCCGACGGCGAGCGCGGCCGTCCTGCTGTGCGGGAGCCAGGCGACGCCGGAGCGGTAGGCCGGCGGGGGCGCGTCCGAGGTCTGCCAGGTGCGGCCCCCGTCCGCGGTGACCGCGGCGGCCCGCGGGGACGGCTGGTCCGCGCGGTAGTCCCCGCCGACGGCGATGCCGTGCGTACGGTCGCGGAAGGCGAGGCCGAAGACGCCCCGGGCCGGGTCCCCGGCCGGGATCGGCGTGGCGGTCGCGGTCCAGGTCAGGCCCCGGTCGGCGGAGTGGAGCACGCGGGCCGTGGCGCCGCCGCCGGTCGCGAGCCACACGTCCCGGGGGCCGGAGGACACCAGGCACTGGCCGCTCGCGGCGAAACCGGCCTCACCCGGGAGCGCGTCCGGCATGCCGGCGGTCGGCAGCACCCGCCAGGACCGGCCGCCGTCGCTGGTGGAGAGGATGCGGTACTTCCCGTCGACCGGGTCGCTCATGGCGAGTCCGTGCCGCCGGTCGAAGAAGGTGACGCAGTCGTAGAAGGCGCGCGGATCGGTGTTCCGGAAGGTCTCGGTCCAGGTGGCGCCACCGTCCTCGGTGCGCAGCAGGCGCGAGGCCTCTCCCTCCCCGATGGCGAGGACGACGGCCCGGCGGGCGTCGAAGGCCTCCACGTCGCGGAACTGGAGTTCCCCCGCGCCGGGCGGCGAGACGTTTCGCCAGCTCCGTCCGCCGTCGGTGGTGCGCAGCACCGTGCCCTTGGAGCCCGCCGCCCAGGCGATCCTCCGGTCGACCGCCGCGAGTCCGCGGAAGCGGGCGTCGGTGCCGGTCGGTGTCAGCTGCCAGCCGGCCGCGGCCGCGGGGGTCTCCCCGGCCTCCCCGGCCCGCCCGGTCTCCGGTGCCTCCCCGGCGCGCGCCGGGGCCGCCAGGCTCAGCGCGAGCGCCGCCCCGATCAGCCCCACCGACATCATTCGTCTCGTCTTCCCCATGGACGTCATGGCGCCGGAAGCTAGTACTTCGGGGCGGTCGCCGTCCAGGGTGCGTCCCCGGGGTGCGTCTCCGGCTGCGTCACGGGTGCGTCCCCGGGTGCGTCACGCGTACGTCTTCGGCCGCGTCCCCGGCTGCGTCCCGGGTGCGCCGCGCGCCGGGCCTTCCTAGGGTGGGTCGCATGAGCGACCGTACGCCGACCGAGGAGAAGCCGAAGCTCAAGGAGTACGAGGGCGAGGGCATCACCGTCACTTTCGAGCCACGGCGCTGTCTGCACGCGGCCGAGTGCGTCCGCGGTCTGCCCGAGGTCTTCGATCTCGCCCGGCGCCCCTGGATCCTGCCCGACGCCGCCGAGCCCGGCACGGTCGCCGAGGTGATCCGCCGCTGCCCCTCGGGGGCGCTCCAGTACCACCACCACCCGGCGGAGGCCGCCGCTGCCGAGCCGCCGGACTCCCCCACCACCGTGCGCCGCACCCCCTCCGGCCAGCTCGTCCTGCGCGGGGAGCTGCTCGTGACCGGCCCGCACGGGGACCGGCGGGAGACCCGGGTGATGCTGTGCGGTTGCGGGGCCTCCGGGAACCAGCCGTACTGCGACCACTCGGGCCCCTGCGCGGAGCCGGACGACGACGAGGCGCCGCGCCGGTGACAGCGTGAATGACCGCGCGGTGACGCAGGTCACGTAGTACCGGAGTGCACGTTCCGGCCGCGCCGCTCGTCCTCTCTTGTGTGAAGTGCCCTGGTGTCGGGGAGACGCACAGGATCCGAAGCCCGCGCGAGAGGAGCCGGTGTTGTCCGCCGTCATCGAGCAGTCCGTCCAGGCCCGTCTGGTCGCATCCATGCCCCGGATGGAGACCGTCCCCGCCACCCTGCGGTACGACCGCAAGGACCCGTACGCCGTGAGCATGGCCTTCCCGCCCCCCGCGACCCTGGAGGGCGTCGAGGTCTCCTGGGCCTTCGCCCGCGACCTGCTCGTCCAGGGCGTCGAGCGCCCGGCGGGGGACGGCGACGTCCGCCTGCGCCCGTACGGCTACGACCGCACGGTGGTCGAGTTCCACGCCCCCGAGGGGGTCGCGATGGTGCATGTCAGGACCTCTGAGCTGCGCCTTTTCCTGGAACGCTCGGAGCACCTGGTGCCGGCGGGCCGCGAGCACCAGTACCTGAACTGGGACCAGGGCCTGGCGGAGCTGCTGCGCGAGCGCCCGTAAATAGTTTGCCGACGGCCGGACCGCGTCGTACCGTCGTTCTTGGCCCTGTCGTCACTTGATCGGAGAAGGACGTTGCTCGTCTGAGGTTGCGAGACACCGCGCCGCGCGTGCCCCCTGTGCCGCGTGTGCCGTTCTCGACCTCGGCGTACGAGCCGTTCTTTCGACAGCCCGCGCCCCGGTGTCTCTCGCGTCGCCCATTCACGCTCGCGCTCGCGCAACCGGGAGGCCTCCATGGCGCATCACCCCACTTTCCTCACCTGTACCTCACTCTCCTTCTCCTGGCCCGACGGCACGGAGGTCCTCGACGACTTCCGCCTCGTGGTCGGGCCCGGCCGTACCGGGCTCGTCGGGCTCAACGGCTCCGGCAAGTCGACCCTCCTCAAGCTCCTCGCGGGCGAACTGACCCCGGCGTCCGGGACGGTCCGGGTCACGGGCGAGCTCGGCTACCTGCCGCAGAACCTCGTCCTGGACACCTCGCGGCGGGTCGACGAGATCCTCGGCATCGCGGGGAAGCGCGCCGCGCTGCACGCGATCGAGTCGGGCGACCCCGCCGAGGAGCACTTCACCGCCCTCGCCGACGACTGGGACGTCGAGGAGCGGGCCCGGGCCACCCTCGACCAGCTGGGCCTCTCCGCCGTCGGTCTCGACCGGACCGTCGGCGAGGTCTCGGGCGGCGAGTCCGTCCTGCTGCGCCTCGCGGCACTGCTGCTCGCCCGGCCGGACATCCTGCTGCTCGACGAGCCGACGAACAATCTGGACCTGCACGCCCGCGCCCGTCTGTACGAGGCGGTGGAGAACTGGTCCGGGGTCCTGGTCGTGGTCAGCCACGACCGTGAACTCCTGGAGCGCGTCGACCAGATCGCCGATCTCCGGGACGGCGAGGTCACCTGGTACGGCGGCCCGTGGTCCGCGTACGAGACGGCGCTCGCGGCGGAACAGGAGGCGGCGGAACGGATGGTGCGGGTCGCCGAGGCGGACGTTCAGCGCCAGAAACGCGAACTCAGCGACGCTCAGGTGAAGTTGGCGCGAAGGAAGCGGTTCGCGCAGAAGAGCTACGAGAACAAGGTCGTCCCGAAGATCGTGGCGAACGGCCGCAGGGGCGATGCCCAGGTCGCGGCCGGGAAGCACCGCACCCTGCACACGGAGCGGCTCACCGAGGCCAGGGAGCGGCTCGACGCGGCGGTGGAGGCGGTACGGGACGACGACGAGATCCGCGTCGAACTGCCCCGCACCTCGGTGCCGCCGGGCCGGGAGGTGCTGTTCCTGCGTGACCTGGAGCTGCGGTACGGGGCCAGGGTCGACGGCGAGTTCACGCTGCGCGGTCCGGAGCGGATCGCGCTCGTCGGCCGGAACGGCGCGGGCAAGACGACTCTGCTCCGGACGATCGCGGGCGAGCTGGAGCCGCTGTCGGGCGAGACGGACGCGCGGGTACCGCTCCGCTTTCTGCCGCAGCGGCTCGACGTCCTCGACGACGGGCTGAGCGTGGTGGAGAACGTGGCCCGCTTCGCGCCCACAGCGACGGCGAACACGATCAGGGCGCGGCTGGCGAGGTTCCTGTTCCGGGGGGCGCGGGCGGATCAGCCCGTGGGCACCCTCTCGGGCGGGGAGCGGTTCCGGGCGACGCTCGCGGCGCTGCTCCTGGCGGAGCCGGCCCCGCAGTTGCTGATGCTGGACGAGCCGACGAACAACCTGGACATGGGGTCGGTCCGGAAGCTGACGGCCGCCCTCGACGCGTACGAGGGGGCGTTGATCGTGGCGAGCCACGACGTGACGTTCCTGGAGTCGCTCGGGATCACGCGCTGGCTGCTGCTCGACGGCGAGCTGCGGCCGACGACGGCGGAAGAGGTCAGGGGGGTGACCTCGACGCACTAGGCGGAGGTCGGGCGAGAGGTGACAACGGGGTGCTAACGGTGGAGTAAGGCCCAGGACTTGGTGCCGCCGCCCGGTGTCATCACCGGGGCGAGCCCCCAGTCGCCTCCGTGCGCGTCGACCGCCGCGGCGAGCAGCCACATGCTGCGGCTGCGGCGGTCGCGGCATTCCTCCGCGGCGGTGGGCGAGGTGTGGGCCGGGTGCTGGTCGTAGAGCACGATCCGCAGCGCCTCGTACTGCCAGCGGACGCGCAGGATCATCTCGCGGTCGGGCGTGAAGCGGTATGCGGCGGCGACGAGTTCGGAGGCCGCGAGCGCGGCGGTCTCACAGAGGTCGGAGAGGCCGTGCCGGGTGAGGAGCGTGCTGACGGACTCGCGGGCGAGTCCGGCGCAGTAGGCCCCTCCCGGGAGGAGCATCGAGTAGCTGAGGTTCTCCGTGGCGGGGGGTATGGGGCCGGCCGCGACGGCGGACGGGAGGCAACGCAGTGCGCCCTTCATCGGGTTGCTCACATTTCTTGCGCATTGGGGGTGTACGCACACACGGGCACAGTCGCCCCGCGTGAGACTTGCGCTACCGACCGTAGCGCACGAGTGGAGCACAGTGCTACTACTTGCGGGTAGACGTGCCATTCCGGCCGAAATGGCGATCCGCCAGGTCGCCGACCGTCACGCAACGAAAGGGGAGACCGAGCGTGCCACCCAGGAGCAGCCCGACCGCACGACAGCAGCGCCTCGGGAGCGAACTGCGCAAACTGCGCGAACAGTCGGGCATGTCGGCGCAGCAGGCCGCCGCCCTCCTGGGCGTCGACCGCACCCGTATCCCCAACATCGAGTCCGGCCGCTTCGGCATCAGCGCCGAGCGTGTCCGCACGCTCGCCTTCAACTACGGCTGCCCCGACACGGCGCTCGTCGACCTGCTCGCCGACATCGCCCAGGAGCGGGACCGGGGCTGGTGGGAGGAGCACCGCGGACTGCTGCCCCCCGCACTCATCGACATCGCCGAACTGGAGTTCCACGCCTCGGAGTTGCGGAGCGCGGTCACCACGCACATCCCGGGCCTCCTGCAGACCGAGGAGCACGCGCGGGCCGTCTTCGACACCGCCGTCCCCCTCCTGCCAGGACCCGATCTGGAGGCCCGACTCGCCCTGCGGCTGCGCCGCCAGGAGGTCCTGGACCGGGACCGGCCCGTGCCCTACGAGGCCGTGGTCCACGAGGCGGCGCTGCGCATGCAGTTCGGCGGGCCGAAGGTCGCGCGGGACCAGCTGGAGCACATCCTGGAGTGCTCCGAGCGGGACACCGTGACCGTCCGCGCGATCCCTTTCGCCGCGGGGGGTTTCCCGGGGGCGGGCCAGTCGTTCACCTATGTGTCCGCACCCGTGCCGCAGCTCGACACCGTCCAGCTCGACTCCTCCCACGGATCGATGCTCCTCGACACCGACATGAAGCTCCGCCGCTACCGGGGCCTCCTCGACCGGCTCCGCGGACTCGCGCTGTCCACGACCGAATCACGCGCGTTCATACGCACCATCGCCCAGGATCTGTGAAGGACCGCCCCACCATGAACGTCACCACCGACACCCCGCGCCCCGCCGCCCCCCTCGCCGCCGGCCCCCTCGCCAAGGCCGGCCCCCTCGCCGCCGCCGACATCGACTGGAACGAGGCCTTCTGCAGCGAGGGCGCGAACTGTTTCCGGTTCGGCCTGGACGACTCCGGCCGGGCCTACATCGGCTCGACCCTCACCCCCGGCGAGTACGTCAGCGACTCGGTGGAGGCTCTCCGCGCCCTCATCTCCGCGGTGAAGGCCGGTGCGGCGGACCACCTGCTCTGAGTAGCCGACCGGCGAGTCGACGGCGCGCGGCACGACGTGACCTGCACCTCCAGGACCCCGCCGGAGCAGCGCACATAACAGAACGTAACCGGACATCGCCAGGACGGGCTTGGCCGACGCCTTACGGAGCCTTAACCTACGGTCTCGTAACCTACGAATCCGTAGGTAATCCCGTATGCCCTTCTCTCCGTCCCCAGGAGTCCCCGTGACGCTCACCTCTCCCCACCTCGGCAGCTCGGCGGAGTGGACCGACGCGCGCCTGCTCTACGCGCTCGAAGAGGTCGTGGAGAAGGAGCTCAACCGGCACCTGAAGGTCACGAAGGACTGGATGCCGCACGAGTACGTGCCGTGGTCCGACGGCCGGAACTTCCCCGGCTTCTTCGAGGACGGCGAGGCCTGGGACCCGAAGCAGTCCAAGGTCACCGAGATCGGCAAGATCGCCCTCGTCGTCAACCTGCTCACCGAGGACAACCTCCCGAGCTACCACCACGAGATCGCCAGCCTCTTCGGCCGCGACGGCGCCTGGGGCACCTGGGTGCACCGCTGGACCGCCGAGGAGGGCCGCCACGGCATCGTGATGCGTGACTACCTCCTCGCCTCCCGGGCCGTCGACCCGGACAAGCTGGAGCAGTTCCGGATGTCTCACATGAGCGAGGGCTTCGAGTCCGACAACCGGCACTCGATGCTGCACTCCGTGGCGTACGTCGCCTTCCAGGAGCTCGCGACCCGCATCTCGCACCGGAACACCGGCCACCAGTCGGGCGACCCGGTCTGCGACCGGATGCTCTCGCGCATCGCCACCGACGAGAACCTGCACATGGTCTTCTACCGGAACCTGCTGGGCGCGGCCTTCGAGCTCGCCCCCGACCTGACCATGATGGCCGTGCGGGACGTGGTCGTGAACTTCCGCATGCCGGGACACGGCATGCCGGGCTTCGAGCGGGCGGCGGCGCAGATGGCGATCGGCGAGATCTACAACATGCGCATCCACCACGACGACGTCCTCCAGCCGGTCCTGCGCTTCCTCAAGGTCCTCCAGATCGAGGGGCTCGGGCCGGAGGGCCTCCAGGCCCAGGACGAGCTGGGTCTGTACATGAACGGTCTGGACAGCGAGGCCAGCAAGTTCGACGAGAAGCTCGCGGCCCGCAAGGCCCGCATGGCCGCCCGAGCGGCCGGCTGATCCACCCCTCGTACGCTCCGCCGGAGCGCGTGCGGCTCAGCCGCGGCCCTGCTGCCGCTTGAGCCGCACGCGCTCCTTCTCGGAGAGCCCGCCCCACACCCCGAACCGCTCGTCGTGGGCCAGCGCGTACTCCAGGCACGCCACCCGCCCCTCGCACGCCCCGCACAGCTGCTTGGCCTCGCGCGTCGACGAGCCGGGGGCCGGGAAGAAGAACTCGGGGCCCGCCTGGGCGCACAGGGCGTTCTCACGCCAGGAGAAGTCGGGAGCGGTCAGCACGTCGGTATCCGTCTGCATGACCCCCACGTTGCCTGCCTGCCGTAAACAGGCCATCAACGTTCGATCAATGGCGGATACCCAGCGCCGGGAGAACCGTCTCGGCCACCCGGTACGCCTCCTCCAGGAGCGGGTTCCCGGACAGGATGAACGTGTCCACGCCCAGCTCCTGGTACTCCTGGAGGAGCTCCACGACCTGGGCCGTGGAGCCGACGACCGCCGTTCCCGGGCCCGGCCGGAACAGGCCCGTACCCGGCCAGAGGTTCGGGTACGTCTCCAGCTCGCGCGCCCGCGCGGGGACCCGGCCGCCGTGCTGCCGGAACTGGCGCTGCCAGCCCACACCGTCCTCCCCCGCCCGCTCGCCGAACTGCCGGGCGTAGGTCGCCTCGCTCGTGACGTCGAGCAGCCGGTCGGCCGCCGCCCAGGCCTCGTCCGAGGACGGTCTGGCACCCCTCGATCCAGGTGAGACCGACGAGCCGGGTGCGCTCGCCGCGTGAACGGGCCCACAGCGCGGGGACGTTGCCGCCCTCGCGGAAGAGGCCGGGGAGGGCGTGGGTGAAGTGGGCGGCCCGGTCGGCGCCGGGTTCGACGTCCTGGAGCGAGCGGACGGCGATCCCGTCCGGGGCGAGCTACCCGGCCAGCCAGCCACGGTCGGCGGCGACGCCGGTGGCGGTGGGGACCGGGCAGCGGGTGAACCAGAGCGTGTCGGGAACGTGGGCAGGGGTCATGGAGGTTTCCCGGGGTGGTGTGGGAGGGGTCCGGCCGTCGGCGTGGAGGCCGGCCTTCCCGTGGAGGGGGCGAGAGCGGCGACGCGACGGAAGGCGACACGGACCGTCGCGGCGCGAGGAAGGCGGGGCGGCGGGGCGGCCGGATGACAGACGGCGGGGCGCTACGCGTCGATCGGCAGCGTGCCGTGTGGCGTGCCGGATCGTGTCAGCGCGAGCGGGGATCGGCCAGTGCGGGCCTACGCCGGCCGGGAGGAGTCAGCGACAGGTGGCGGCGGCGACGCGCGCCAGGTCGATGTGGCGGCGCCGGGTGAGTGCGGGCGCCACGGGAGGAGAGGAGGCGGGCAGGGATCGTGCGGTACGTCGTGCGTTCATCGCCGGCCTGCCCCTCCGGCTCGGTGCCGCTGCGGTGTGTTGGCCGGAACCCTGCCGCGGAAGTTGCGCCCCTCACAACTCGACTCCCACGATGCGGGATTGCGTATGAACAGAGCGTTTCCGACCCGGCCTCCCAACTGATTCGGCTCCCGCCATGTGGGAGCGTGGGAGCCCGACCACCCACGGGGAGCGAACCCTATGACGACCGAGGCCGGCATCGCCCGACCCCCGGCGGGCGCCCAGGCGGTCCGCCGCGCACTGGACGTGCTGCACTGTTTCCACGACAACGGGCCCGATCTGAGCGCCTCCGACCTCGCACGCCGGCTCGGGCTCTCCACCTCCACGGCGCACCGGCTGGCGCGGACCCTGCTCGGCGCGGGCTTCCTGGAGCAGGACGCCCGGACCGCCCGCTACCGGCTCGGCCCGGCGATGACGGAGCTGGGCCGTCTCTCGTACCACCAGCGGGGGCTGCACCTGGCCACGCCCGAGCTCGCCGAACTGGCCGAACGGACGGGCGCCACAGCCGACTTGGCGCTGCGCAGCGGCCCGCACGTGGTGATCGTGGCGGGCGGCTCGGTGACGCCGAAGGTCGGCCTGCGCCGGCCGTTGCACTCCACGGCGCTCGGGAAGGTGCTGCTCGCCTGGCCGCGCGCGGGCGAGGGCGGCCCCCGGTCCCTGCCGCCGCTGCCGGCGTTCACCGAGCGGACCATTGTCGAACCTCCCTCGTTGGCCGTCGAGTTGGCGCGCGTACGGGAGGCTGGGTACGCCCTCAACGACGGCGAGTCGGCCCACGGGGTGCGGACCGTGGCCGTACCGGTTCTCGAGCGGTCGGGGCACGCGCGGTTCGCGCTCGCGGTCCGCGCGACGCCGGAGCTGATCACCGACGCGCGGCTCGACTGGCACCTGGCGCAGGCGCGGGCGTGCGCCAGGGCCCTGGAGGTCCTGCTGCTCGCCCCGACGGAGCGCCGCGACCCGGGAGAAGGGGAACGGCAGCACCCCGGAGAGCGGACCTGAGGAGGTCTTCGGCCGTCACCGCGGACCTGAGGAGGCACTCGCCCGCCGCCGCGCGGCTTCGCCCCGCGACCGTACGGAGATTTCCGCACGGTCGTGCGTTCAGTACGATGGGGGCATGAGCGGCAGCACCGGAAGCACCACGGGTACCGGCACCAAGACGGACGGTCGCGTCGAGCGCGGCAACCAGACGCGCCGCCTCGTACTCGGCCGCACCATGGACATCGCGTCCGTCGAGGGGCTCGAAGGCCTGTCCCTCGGCCGGATCGCGACCGAGCTGGAGCTGAGCAAGAGCGGTGTCTTCGCGCTCTTCGGCTCCAAGGAGGAGCTCCAGCTCGCCACCGTCCGCGCCGCCGTCGCGGTCTTCGCCGAGCAGGTCGTCACCCCCCTCAAGGACATGCCGCCGGGGGCGCCGCGCGTGCGCGCGCTGTGCCGGAACTGGCTCACGTACTCCTCGGCCCGGGTCTTCTCGGGCGGCTGCTTCTTCTACGCGGTGTCGGCGGAGTTCGACGCCCGTACGGGTCCGGTCCACGACGCCGTGGCCAGGGCCCGCCTCGACTGGACCGTGTACATGGAGCGGACCCTGTCGGAGGCCCGCGCCGTGGGGGACCTCACCGAGGACGTGGACGTGGAGCAGCTGGCCTTCGAGGTGATCGCCCTCATGGAGGCGGCCAACGCGCAGTCCGTGCTGATCGGCGACACGCGCGCGTACGGGCGCGCCGAGCGGGGCGTCACGGCCCGGCTGCACGCCTCGGCCACGGACCGGGGCCGCACGGCACTCGCCGATACGGCCTGATCAGCGGGACGTTCCCGCCCCGGCCCCGGGTCTGATCCCCCTCACCCCAAGGGTCCTTCCTCTCACGTCCCGACGGCCGGCCACCGCCCTGGCCCGGGGGAGCAACGGAGCCGGTCAACTCGGCGACGGCGACACCCCGGGTTCGAGCCCCGTCCCCGGGCGGGCCTGCGGGAACGTCGCCTGTACGGTGCCGCTCCAGACGGTCGTCCAGGTCGCCGCCGGAGACGGGCACAGCATCGCCGTGCTGGACGACGGTTCCGTCGTCGGCTGGGGCGCCAACGATTCCGGTCAGCTCGAGGACGGCACGAGCATGAGCAGAAAGGTTCCGGTACGCGTCTGCGCACCCGGCGGATGCTCGGGGTTCCTGACCGGGGTCTCGGCCGTCACCGCCGGAATCTCCGGCAGCCACAGCGTCGCCCTGCCGTCGGCCGACCTGGCCACGTCGATCGCGGCGAGCCCCGAGCCGGTGGCCGTCGGCGGGACGCTCACCTACACGGTGCGCGTCCACAACTACGGCCCGACCTCGGCGGAGAACGTGGTCCTCACGGACCAGCTGCCGTCCTCCGTCCGCTACCACTCCGCGAACCCGTCCACGGGTCACTGCGACACGCCGCCGACCGGGACGACGGACACCGTGAGCTGCTCGTTCGGCACGCTGCCCAGGGGCGGCGCCGCCACCGTCACGATCGCGGTGAAGGTCCGCTACGCCAGTGGCGGATCCGTCACGAACCTCGTCTCCGCGACCGGCGACACCCCCGGCCCCCGGCCGGGCAACAACACGGCCGTGATCACCACACCGGTGAGCTGACCGACCCGGCCCCCACGAACTCCACGACCTCGGCCACCACCCCCGGATCCGTCAGGATGCGGCGGTGGCCGAGGCCACGGGTGACGACGAGCCGGGCCCGGTCGCCGTGGGCGCGGGCCAGACGGCGCCCCTGGACGACCGGCACCATGTCGTCCGCCTCGTCGTGGAACAGCAGGAGGGGCAGGTCGAGTTCAGCGGGTGACCGGTCGGCGTCGAGCCGGTCCCAGAGCCCGGGCTCGCCGGGTGCGAGCCGTCGCTCGACGTACGCGCGCATGCGCCGGACCACCCGCTCGTCCACGCCGAGGCCGGCCCGGAAGCCGGCGAGCAGCATGGTGAAGGAGCCGACGCCGCCGAGCCCGACGAAGCGGCCGGCGCGGACGCCGTCACGGAGTGCCAGGTGGGTAGCGAGGACGCCGAAGGAATGGGCGACGACAGCCTCGAAGTCCCCGTGCTCGGCGTGCAACTCCCTTATGACAGACCGGTATTCGACGATGTTGCTCGCCCTGCCGGAGGACTCTCCGTGGCCCGGCGCGTCGAAGGCGACCGGGCTGTAGCCGCGTTCGAGCAACGCCTCGGCGAGGGCGGTGAGCCGCGAGGCGCGCGAGGACCAGCCATGGACGAGCAGGACCGGCCGGCGCCCGTCGCCCCAGGCGTACGTGACGACGTCCTTGCCCCGGACGCGGAGGTGTCCCGTACGGGCCGTCGCGAAGAGCGCCTGCTCCTCGGGCCTCGGCCGGGCGCGGCCGAGCGGGCGGACGAAGAGGTGGAAGGCCAGGCGCCCGGCCGGCCCTGGGGCGACACGGGCGGCGACGTTCAGGACGGTGCGTACGAGCGGAGCCTTCGGGTACATGCCGGATCTCCTCGGTCGGCCTGGGTATGCCAAAAATGCTAGCACGACCGTTCGTGTTGTTTTAGGATCGAGCCTGAAGAGGCGGGCCGGCCCCCACCCGGAACGGGCCGGCCCGCCCCGCCACTCCTCTCCGGACGACCCGCTTCACGCCTCTTCGGACGAGCTCTCCTCCTTCCCCTTCCCCTTCTCCGGCTCCGTCTCCGTCTCCTTCTTCGCGCGGCTCGGCTGGACCCGCTTCGGCTCGCCCGGCATCTTCGGGTACTCCGGCGGATACGGCAGGTCACCGAGCCCGTGCTCCGCCTCGTCCCGCCGGGCCAGTTCGAGCAGGGACTCCAGGCTGAACCGCTCGTCGTCCATGTCGGCGTGGACGTCGCCGAGTTCGGCGTAGCGGTCCCGCATCGTCCTGATGTCGAAGTCCTGCGGCACGGCGTCGTCGATCTCGTCCCACCGCAGCGGTGCCGAGACGGGGGCGTGCGGTCGCGGGCGTACGGAGTAGGCGGAGGCGATGGTCCGGTCCCGGGCGGTCTGGTTGTAGTCGACGAAGATCCGCTCCCCGCGCTCCTCCTTCCACCACTTCGTGGTCACGCGCTCCGGCATTCGTCGCTCCAGCTCCCGCCCGCAGGCGATGGCCGCTCTTCTGACCTGCGTGAAGGTCCAGTCGGGCACGATCGGCACGAAGACGTGGATCCCCCGGCCGCCCGAGGTCTTCGGCCACCCGCGCAGCCCGTGCCCGTCGAGGACGGAGCGCAGCTCGTGGGCGGCGCGGACGGCGTCGGCGTAGTCGGTGCCGGGCTGCGGGTCGAGGTCGATGCGGAGCTCGTCGGGGTGGTCGGTGTCCTCCCGGCGCACCGGCCAGGGATGGAAGGTGACGGCACCGAGGTTGGCGGCCCAGAGCACGGCGGCGGGCTCGGTGGGGCACATCTCGTCGGCCGACCGGCCACTGGGGAAGGTGATGTGGGCGGTCGGGATCCAGTCCGGCAGGTACTTCGGGGCGCGCTTCTGGAAGAAGGACTCTCCGGTCACCCCGTCGGGGTAGCGCTCGAGGGTGGTGGGCCGGTTCCGCAGTGCGCGGGTGATGCCGTCGCCGACGGTCAGGTAGTAGGTGACCATGTCGAGCTTGGTGTAGCCGGGCTCAGGGAAGTACACCTTGTCCGGGTTCGAGACCCGCACGGTCCGACCGCCGACTTCGAGTTCCGTCGCTGCTGCCTTGCCTGCCATGCCGGCCAGCCTAGGGTTCGCCGACAAGTCCCGCATACCGGACAATCGGCCCCATGGATCTGCCGGTGATGCCACCCGTGAAGCCGATGCTCGCCAAGTCCGTGAAGCGCATTCCGCCCGGGATGCAGTACGAGGCGAAGTGGGACGGCTTCCGCGCGATCGTCCACCGCGACGGACCGGAGCTCGTCATCGGCAGCCGTACCGGCAAGCCGCTCACCCGCTACTTCCCGGAGCTGGTCGAGGCGCTCGCGACCCGGCTGCCGGAGCGCTGCGTGGTCGACGGCGAGATCGTGATCGAGCACGACGGGCGGCTCGACTTCGACCGGCTCAGCGAGCGGATCCATCCGGCCGACTCCCGGGTCCGCATGCTCGCGGAGACCACTCCGGCGCGGTTCGTCGCCTTCGACCTGCTCGCCCTCGGGGACGAATCCCTGCTGGACGTCGCGATGAGCGAGCGGCGGGCGGCCCTGGAGCGGGTCCTCGACGGGGTCGACGCCCCGGTCCATCTGGCGCCCGCGACCCGGGACGCCGAGGTCGCCGCCCGCTGGTTCGAGCAGTACGAGGGCGCGGGGCTCGACGGGGTGATCGCCAAGCCGCTCGACCTGCCGTACCGGCCGGACGCCCGCCTCATGTACAAGATCAAGCACGAGCGGACGGCGGACGTGGTGGTGGCCGGCTACCGCCTCCACAAGAGCGGACCGGTGGTCGGCTCACTGCTGCTCGGCCTGTACGACAAGAAGGGCGTCCTCCAGCACGTCGGCGTGTGCGCGGCCTTCACCGCCGTCCGGCGCGCCGAGCTCGTCGAGGAGCTGGAGCCGCTGCGGATGGATCCGCCGGACGGGCATCCGTGGGCGGCGTGGACGGACGAGTCCGCGCACGAGGGGGCACGGCTGCCGGGTGCGCCGAGCCGCTGGTCGGGCAAGAAGGACCTGTCGTGGGTGGCGCTGCGGCCGGAGCGGGTGTGCGAGGTGGGGTACGACCACATGGAGGGCGACCGCTTCCGTCACACGGCCCAGTTCAAGCGCTGGCGTCCGGACCGGACGCCGGAGTCCTGCGGCTACGGACAGCTGGACGAGCCCGTCTCGTACGACCTGGCCGAGGTGTTCTCGTAGCCCGCGCGGGAATCGCGTCCGGGGACGCACCGGAGTCGCTTCCGGGCGCCCACCGTGGCGGCCGCTCCGCACGTACGCACGAAATCGCCGTGGACGGAAGCCACCGGAACCGCGAGTGAGATGCTTCACATCCGGCCGGTGATCAATCCACCCCAACCCACCCTCGCCGAGAACCTGTTCGACGAACTACCGTGTGGTAGCCGGAGCCCGTCCGCCCTGCCCGAGTCGCCGATCAAGCTCGTACCTGCGGGAACGCGCCTGCCCGCACACCGCGAGGACGGGCGGCCCGCTCACCCGCCGGCCGCGCCCCGCGCCCTCGGGCCGCCTCGTCGGCGCCGTACCGCGACACGCCCGGTCCGGAACCGGCACCGCGATCCGGTACGTATGGAGAGAGAGCCCTCCGCGCTCTTCCCGCACCCTCCCGGACCCGCAAGGATTGCCCCGTGATCGCCTCGCCGTCGCCCCTCGTCCCCGTCCCGATCCCCGACAGCGTGGCCGCCCTGATCGGCGCCTGCCTTCCGCTGCACGTCCTCCAGGCCGAGGTCGACGCGGACTGCGCGGCGCGCGAGGTGTACCGGTTCCGGGGGCCGCTCTGCGCGGAGGACCGGGCAGACCGCGAGCACGCCCTCGCGGCGCTGGCACGAGCCAACAAGATCCTGGCCAAGCACCACCCCCAACTGCCCGTCACCCCCTGAGGTCTCCGGGTCCTCCGCCTCCCCCGAGGGCCCCGACGGGGCGCACCCGGTCGACCGACCCGGGGTACACCTGTTCAGCCGTCCCCCGCATGCACGAGGCCGGTGGCGATGTGACGCTGCGAAGGTGACCACGACCAGCGACGCAGTGCCCGCGCCCACGGCCGCCACCGAGCCACCCGTGCTCGACAAGCGCCGCCGCAACATCGTGTTCGGCACGATCATGCTGGGCGTCCTCCTCGCCGCCCTCGACCAGACGATCGTCGGCACCGCCCTGCCCACGATCGTCTCGGATCTCGGCGGCGCCGCCCACATGTCGTGGGTGGTCACCGCCTATCTGCTCGCCGAGACGGTCGCGACCGTGCTCGTCGGCAAGTTCGGCGACCTCTTCGGACGCAAGGTGATCTTCCAGATCTCGGCGGTCATCTTCATCACCGGCTCGTTCCTCTGCGGACTCGCCACGAACATGACGCTCCTGATCGTCTGGCGCGGTCTCCAGGGCATCGGCGCCGGCGGCCTCATGGTCACCTCGATGGCGCTCATCGCCGATGTGATCCCGCTGCGCGAACGCGGCAAGTACCAGGGCGCGATCGGCGCCGTGTTCGGCGTCTCCACGGTCATCGGCCCGCTCCTCGGCGGCCTGTTCACCGACCATCTGAGCTGGCGCTGGGCGTTCTACGTCAACGTCCCCATCGCGATCCTGGTCGTGATCGCCGCCGCCCGCACGATCCCCTCCGTACGCTCCGCGAGCCGCCCCGTCATCGACTACGCCGGTATCGCGTTCGTCGCCGCCGGCTCCAGCGCCCTGATCCTGGCGACCAGTTGGGGCGGCAACGAGTACGCCTGGACCTCCGGCGTCATCATCGGGCTCTTCGTCGGCGGCTTCCTCTCCCTCGCCCTGTTCTGCTGGGTGGAGACCCGGGCGGCCGAACCCATGCTGCCGATGCGGCTGTTCTCCAATCCTGTCTTCACCGTCTGCTCCGTGCTGAGCTTCGTCGTCGGCTTCGCCATGCTCGGCGCGATGACCTTCCTCCCGACCTATCTCCAGTACGTCGACGGGGACTCCGCGACCGTCTCCGGCATCCGCACCCTGCCCATGGTCGTCGGCCTGCTCATCGCCTCGATCTTCAGCGGCAACGTCGTCAGCAAGACCGGCCAGTACCGGATCTTCCCGATCGTCGGCTGCCTGGTGATGGGCGTCGGCCTCTATCTGCTCTCGCTCATGGGGCCGGACACCAACACGTGGCTCGAGTCGCTCTACATGTTCGTGCTCGGCGCCGGCATCGGCCTGTGCATGCAGGTCCTGACCATCGCCGTGCAGAACACCGTCGACTACGCCGACCTCGGTACCGCGACCTCGGGCGTCACCTTCTTCCGCACGCTCGGCAGCGCCTTCGGCACGGCCGTCTTCGGCACGATCTACGTCAACTCCCTCAAGCCCAACCTCACGGCGGGCGTCGCCGAGGCCGCGGCCGTCGCCGGGAGTCTCGGTGTCGACCCGGCCGGCCTGGCGGAGGCCGCGCAGAGTCCCGCCGGGGTGCACGGCCTGCCCGACGAGGTCGCCCAGCCGATCGTGCACGCCTACGCGGACACCCTCCACACCGTCTTCCTCTGGACGGTGCCGGTCGCCGCGATCGGATTCGTCGTCGCCCTCTTCCTCAAGCAGGTGACGCTGCGCGACTCGGCGCGCGCCGCCGCACCCGACATGGGCGAGGGCTTCGCCTCCCCCACCTCCTCCGGCGACTCGGCGAAGCTGCTCGAACTGTCCGTCGGCCGGCTCCTGCGCCGTATCGACCTCGACACCGCCCGGCGGATCGTGGCCGTGTCAGACACCCGGCTCGACACGGCGGGGGCCTGGGCGGTGATGCAGGTGGAGCTCTACACCCGTACGGTCGGACACGCCAGCCTCGGCCTGATCGCGGCCGGGCGGCGGGTGCCGCCTGAGGTGATCCTGCCGGTCTTCGACCGGATGGTCGACGAGGGCTTCCTCACCCGGGAAGGCAACCTGCTCTCGCACACCCCGGCGGGCGAGCGCGAGGCGGGCATCATCACCCGGGCCTGGGGCGACTGGCTCTCCGACCGGATCGAGCAGGAGCGCGGCCGCCCGAGCGGTCCCGAACTGCGGGTGGCGACGGACGCCATCGCCAAGCGGGTCGTCGCCGAGGACCTGGCGAGCGGACTCCCGGGACGCTCCGAGGAGGACCGGGTCGTCTCCGTTACACGGTGACCTCGCCGCCTCGACTATTCGCTGGCTCGGCCACTCGGCCACTCGGCTACTCGTCGGGTCGGCTACTCGTCGGGTCGGCTATCCGATGGCTCGGCCGTTGGTCGACTCGACTACTCGATGAAGTCGCCGTCCACGTACACCCAGGCGCCCTCGTGGCGGGCGAAGCGGCTGCGCTCGCGCAACGCGCCGGGCTCGCCGCCGTGGACGTAGCCCGCCGTGAACGTGACGGTGCCGTGCTGGTGGAAGGCGGTGCCGTCGCCGGTGCCCTGGATCTCCAGGCCGGTCCAGCGCAGCGACGGGTCGAAGTCGACCTCGTCGGGGCGGGTCTCCGGCGCCCAGGTACGCAGCAGGTAGGCCTCGTCGCGGACGACGAAGGCGCTGTACCGGGAGCGCATGAGCAGCTCCGCCGTCGGCGCCGTGCCCGCCGTACCGCTGTGGAAACGGCCGCAGCACGCGCCGTACGCGGCGTCGAGCCCGCAGGGGCAGGGCGAGTCCGCGGTGACGGCCGGCACGGCGGCGGACGGGGACGTACGGGGGCGGGTCTTGCGTCGGGACATGCCGCCATTGTCGCTCAGGAGCGCGGCACCCTCGCGGCCGGCACGGGCGATGCCCCGGCGCCCGGCGCGCCTCGGGCGGGGTGCCCGGCATGTGGACGTCCCGGTGGACGCCCGCCCGTCGTCCCGCTGCCCGGCGGGCGGGTCCGAGTAGCGTACGGGCATGAAACTGACGATTCTCGGAGGCGGCGGATTCCGGGTGCCGCTGGTGTACGGCGCTCTCCTCGGCGACCACGCGGAGGGGCGGGTCACCCACGTCACGCTGTACGACCTCGACGAGGGTCGCCTCTCGGCCGTCGCCAGGGTGCTCGCGGAGCAGGGCGCCGGCGTGCCGGACGCGCCCGTGGTGACGGCGACGACGGATCTCGACGAGGCACTGCGCGGGGCCGACTTCGTGTTCTCCGCGATCCGGGTCGGCGGCCTGGAGGGCAGGGCGGCGGACGAACGGATCGCCCTCGCGGAGGGGGTGCTCGGCCAGGAGACCGTCGGTGCGGGCGGCATCGCGTACGGCCTGCGGACCGTGCCCGTCGCGGAGCGCATCGCCCGGCGGGTCGCCGAACTCGCCCCCGACGCCTGGGTCATCAACTTCACCAACCCCGCCGGGCTCGTGACGGAGGCCATGTCGCGGATCCTCGGCGACCGGGTCGTCGGCATCTGCGACTCCCCCGTGGGCCTGGGCCGCCGCGTCGCCCGCGTCCTCGGCGCGAACCCCGACGAGGCGTGGATCGACTACGTGGGCCTCAACCACCTGGGCTGGTTGCGAGGTCTGCGGATCGGCGGCCGGGACGAACTCCCCCGGCTGCTCGCCGACGAGGAGGCGCTCGGCTCCTTCGAGGAGGGCAGGCTCTTCGGCCCGGAGTGGCTGCGTTCCCTCGGCGCCGTCCCCAACGAGTATCTGCACTACTACTACTTCAACCGGGAGGCGGTGCACGCCTACCGGACCGCGGAGCGCACCCGCGGTGCCTATCTGCGCGACCAACAGGCGGGATTCTACAGGGAGATGGGCAAGCCCGACACGCCCGCCCTGGACACCTGGCACCGGACGCTCGCCGACCGCGAGGCCACGTACATGGCTGCCAACCGCGAGGCCGCCGGCATCGGGGAGCGCGACGAGGAGGACCTGGAGTCGGGCGGCTACGAGAAGGTGGCGCTCGCCCTGATGCGGGCGATCGCGCGCGACGAGCGGACCACGCTGATCCTCAACGTCCGCAACGGCTCCACGCTCGCCGCGCTCGACGCGGACGCCGTGATCGAGGTGCCCTGCTTCGTGGACGCGAACGGCGCCCACCCGGTGTCGGTGGCACCGCTGCCGTATCACGCCGTCGGTCTCGTGACCGCCGTGAAGGCGGTGGAGCGGGAGGTGCTCGCCGCGGTCGAGAGCGGCTCGCGGGCGACGGCGGTGAAGGCGTTCGCGCTGCATCCGCTGGTCGACTCGGTGTCGGTGGCCCGCCGCCTCGTGGAGAACTACACGGCGGAGCATGCGGGTCTGGCCTATCTGCGACGCTGAGCGGCACCGAACGGGAACGGACCTCGCCCGAGTCGCCGGCGCTGAACCGACGCGGACCGTTCACGTCGCCGTCGTGGAACAGTACGGCTGACGAACATCTTTACGGGATCGGGGGCGCGGCCTAGGCTCGCGCCCCATGACCTCACAGCGTCGCAAGGGAGCACGGAGAGGCCTGGCCCGCCTCGTCGCGGTCTGTCTGCTGGCCGTCGGGCTCGTGGGAGCGGGACCGGCGGCCGCCGAGACGCCGACGATCGCGGGCGGCCCGGTGGTCGTCCCCGTCCAGACGACCGGGCCCGCGGACCGGCGGTTCAACCTCGTGTTCATGGGCGACGGTTACACCGCCGCGGAGATGCCGTCCTTCCGGGCCGACCTGGAACGGCATCTGAACACGCTGTGGAGTATCGAGCCCTTCGCCTCGTACCGCTCGTACGTCAACGTATGGGCGATCGAGGCCCCTTCGGCCGAGTCCGGCGTGGACTGCGACCCGGGACTCGACGCCCCCCTCCGTGACACCGCGCTCGACATGGGCTTCTGGGGCGGCTGCAACCCCGGCAGCGTGCAGCGGCTGCTCACCGTCGACAGCGCGAAGGCCGGGGCCCTCGCCGATCTCGTCCCGGGCACGAGCCGCGCGAACCGGCAGATCGTCGCCCTCGCCCACAGCTCCACCTACGGCGGAGCGGGCGGGAGTTACGCCACCGCCTCCGGCGGCAACGCACTGTCCTCCCTCATCACCCCGCACGAGATAGGCCACTCGCTCGGCGGCCTCCAGGACGAGTACGACTACTACGGGCGCGGCGTCCCCGGCGGGACGTACTCCGGACCGGAGCCGAGCTCCGCGCACCACACCCTCCTGACGGAGGACCAGATGCGCGAGCGGCGGGCCAAGTGGTGGCGCTGGCTCGGCGAGGAGAGCGAGTCGGGCGGGATCATCGGCCGTCACGAGGGCGGCCTCTACAGCACGAAGGGCGTATGGCGTCCGAGCCGGCACTCCCTGATGAAGACCCTCGGCTACGCCTTCGACCAGGTGGAGCGCGAGGTGATGGTCCGGGCCATCTCGGCGAAGGTCGACCTGGTCCAGGAGCACACCCCGAACACGACGCCGATCGGCGCGGACCGGACCGTGTGGGTCGACACGCTGCACCCGGTCGGCGGTGAACTCGCCCTGACCTGGCGGCTGGACGGCCGCGCACTCACCACCCGCGACGCGCGCACGATCGACCTCCGCGAGCTGGACCTGTCCCCCGGCACCCACACGCTCACCGCGACGGTCACCGACCCGACCCCCTTCGTGCGCGACCCGGCGGTCCGATCCTCGGCGGCACTCACCCGCACGGTCGGCTGGACGGTCGACACCTCCCTCACCACGCCGAGGACGCCGGTGGAGCCCGCGTTCACCGGGCACACCTCCACCGGAGATCCGGTCGGCGCCCGGTCGGTCGTCCACGCGGACACCACGCACCCGACCGACCGCACCCCGGCCGTGCACTGGCGCCTGGACGGCCGGACCGTCGACCCGACCGGCCGCAACGACCGTGACCTGGACCTGGGTTCGCTCGACGTCACACCCGGCACGCACAAGCTGACGGCCCGTATCCCGGGCACGGACGAGGAGTTGAGCTGGACGGTGGACGCCCGCGCGGCCACCTCCTCGTACGAACTGTCCACCCCCCTGCGCACCGTGCGGCGGCCCGGGCTCCCCGTCGAGTACGTCTACGACGGGCCGTTCACGATGCGGCTGGCCGCGCGGGACGACCAAGGCGGCGCCGTGGTGAGCCAGTTCCGGGTCGACGGCGACGGGTGGTACACGTACTACGGCTGGCCGACGGACGCCGACGCGCCCTTCCGCTTCTCACCGAGCGGCACCGTCATCGACGATCTCGTGTACGGCAAGCTGGGCCGCAGCCGGGCGGTGCCGTGGGACGACGCCACCCCGGACTACGGCACGCACACCGTCGAGTACCGCACGATCGACGCGGCCGGGAACGTGAGCGGGGCACGGAGTTTCCGGGTGACGCTGGTCGAGCCGGGCGCCTCCTAGGCACGGATGAAGGCCCGCGGATCAGGTTCCGCGGGCCTTCCACCCAGCACTGTTCAGAGATCTCGTCAGGGCTTGCGGGCCACTGCGGCCCACCCCGGGATCGGGTCGTCACCCAGGACCGGGACGGGCTCGCCCAGCTCCGGATGCCACTCGGCGGTGAGCGAGACACCCGGCTCGACGAACTCCAGCCCCTCGAAGAACGCGGCCAGCTCGTCGCGCGAGCGGGGCCGCAGGGTCAGCCCGCGCGCCTTGTACATGGCGCTCGCCTTCGCCGCGCCCTCGGGGTCGAAGTCCCCGGTGACATGGGAGAGGACGAGATAGCTGCCCGGGGCCAGCTGGTCGACGAGCTTGGACACCAGCTCGTAGGCCCCGTCCTCGTCCCCGACGAAATGCAGCAGGGCGAGCATCGACAGCGCGATGGGCTTGTCGAAATCAAGGACCTTTCCGGCCCTTTCGAGGATGATCTCGGGGTCGCGGGCGTCCGCCTGGATGTACTCGGTGGCCCCTTCCGGGGTCGAGCGCAGCAGGGCGGCCGCGTGCGCGAGCACGATCGGGTCGTTGTCGCAGTAGACGATGCGGGACTCCGGCGCGGCCTCCTGCGCGATCTGGTGCAGGTTGGGCTCGGTCGGGATGCCCGTACCGACGTCCAGGTACTGGCGGACGCCGTGGGCGCTGAGCCAGCGGATGGCGCGGTGCATGAAGGCCCGGTTGACGCGGGCCATGTCCCGGCCCCGGGCGTCGACGGTGAGCAGCTGCTTCGCCATCGCCTCGTCGACCGGGTAGTTGTCCTTGCCGCCCAGGAACCAGTCGTACATGCGCGCCGGATGCGGCTTGCTGGTGTCGATCCGTACGGATGCGGGGTCCTGGGTCATCGGCTCTCCTGGTCGGGACGAACGGGTGGCACTGCAGCAAGAGTTACGCGATGGTACGGGCGAGACGGAAGGATCAGGTGAGCAGAAAATCAGCCTGACCGGATTTGGCCCCCTGGATGAAAGCGGCGATCTCCCCGTGGGTGTAGATGAGCGCGGGTCCTTCAGGGTCTGCGGACTGTCGCACGGCGACTCTGCCGTCGGCCAGCTTCATGGCCTCCACGCAGTTGCCCCCGTTCCCGCCGCTCCAGGGCTTGTGCCAACCATCGACACCGAGCTCAGCGGCGGGCATGCCGTTGTATATGCGATCCATTCACAGCTCCTTGCGGAGGTCCCGGAGGATCTCCTTCGTGCGTTGTGCAGTCGCGGCCTGAGCCGCCATGCGGTCCATGACCTCCAGGTGGGATGCCACCTCGGGGCGCGCGTCGAGGTAGACGGCACCGGTCAGGTACTCGCTGTAGACCATGTCCGGGAGTTCGGGCATGGCGAAGCGGAAGAGGACGAACGGTCCGTAGGTGCCGGGGTGGTGGCCGGACGCGAACTCCGCGATCTGCAGGGTGACGTTCGGCAGCTCGGCTGCTTCGAGCAGCCGGTCGAGCTGGTCGCGCATCACTTCGGGCCCGTCGCCGACCGGTCGGCGGAACACCGTCTCGTCCATGATCACCCAGAACTTCGGGGCGTCCTCCCGCGTCAGCAGGGACTGGCGCTCCATCCGTAGGGCTACATGCCGCTCGGCGTCCTCGTCCTTGCCGGCATCGCTGCCGCCGACCGCCCCGCTGCGCAGAATGGCTCGGGCGTAGGCCTCGGTCTGCAGGAGACCGGGGATGAACTGGGGTTCGTACGCCCGGATCAGGCTGGCCGCCCCCTCCAGGCTCACGTACATGGAGAACCAGCCGGGCAGCACGTCGTGGAACCGCTGCCACCAACCCGGGAGGTTGGCCTCCTCCGTGAGGGCGACGAAGCCCTCCGCCTCGGCGTCCGTGACCCCGTACTCCTTCAACAGGAGTTGTACGTACGGAACCTTCAGCGCGACCTCGGCCGTCTCCATGCGCCGGACGGTGGCCGGGGCCACCCGGAGGACCTTGGCGGCCTCTTCCCTCTTCAGGCCGGCCCGCTCGCGCAGATCCTGCAGGCGCCTTCCGAGAACGACCTGTCCCACCGTGGGGGCGGACCGCGGCTCGCTCACTCTCAGACCTCCCCGACGCACTGTTTCGACGAGTGTGCCACGAAGCCGGGCCAGAGAGAACACGGCACTCTGCAATTTTCAGAGTGCCACTTGCCAAGTGTCCAAGTCAGGAGGACAGTGTTCCGGTGAACCAGTACACGCTGCCGCCGTGCGCCACCGCGCCACGAGGGCAGCGCCGTACGGCAGTCCTGCCCACTGTTGTGAGGAACCGGTCGTGGCTTCTGGTAACGCGCAGCCTTCAGGTGTCATGAGTCCTCGAGTCATGGCCCAGCGCCCAGAACCCCGAACCGATACCGGCACCTCCTACGACGGCGTGCGCCGCTTCGCCTTCGAGCTCCCGGCCCTGACCTCCTCGGTGGCGCGGGCCCGCCGGCTCGCCGAGGAGCGGCTCATCCTCTGGGGCTGCGGCCCCGGCATACGTGAAACGGTCGCCCTGGTCGTCTCCGAACTCGTCACCAACGCCGTGGTCCACACCGCGAGCGGCCGGGTGATCTGCGAACTCCGCGAGGGCGAGGACACCTTGCGCATAGCGGTACGGGACGAGGGCGGCCCGGCGGGACCGCGGATGCGCGACTGCGGCGAGGAGGAACGCGGCCGCGGACTCCTCATAGTCGACGCGCTGTGCACCGCCTGGGGCGCCGACCGCACCGGGCACGGCACGGCGCAGATCGTCTGGGCGGAGCTCCCCCACGGCATGGGGGAACCGTGCTGAGGTCGATGGCCACCCTGCTGATCCCCCGGTCGGCCCGCAAGCCGCCGGAGAACACCACCGTCCCGCGCCAGCGCGGCGCCTCGGACCCCAGGGGACCGCACGGCAGGACCATCGGCTCCACGTCACCCGGCTCCGGCACCCTCCACTCCGCGGAACTCGGCGCGACCCGCCTGGCCGTCCCCGTCGGCCTGCACACGGGCCTCGGCTGCGACGCCGTCGGCGTCCCGGCACGCTTCGGCTTCAAGATCCTCTCCCGCCTCCCCGCCAAGGGCTGTGTGTACGCCGACTCCGACTGGTGGTGGTGGCTCGTCCCGGCCGGCTCCGACCTGGACCTGACCTGGCCGCTGCCCGCCTGCTACGCGCCGGGCGCCGAGGTCCCGGACCGCGGCCCGCGCCTCGTCCACCACCCCGACGGCACCTCTCCGTACACGCCGCCGATCCCCCTGTACCTGCTGGTCTGCCAGCTGACGGGCATCGCGCCCGCCTGGTCCGCGCCCCCGGCGCCCCCCGTGCGCAGTGCGCTCTGACGCTCGGGGCCCGTGACCGCATAGGCTCGGAACCATGTTCACCCCGCAGGGCCCCAGCCTCCGCGAGCTGACCGTCCAGGCCCTCTCCTCGGTCGAGCACGGTTACGACCTGCTCGCGAACAAGTTCGACGCGACGCCCTTCCGTACCTCCGACCGCCTGCTGACCGCGGTGGCCGACACGCTGGAGGAGCTCGGCCCGTTCGACTCGGGGCTCGACGTCTGCTGTGGCACGGGCGCCGGACTCGGCGTCCTCCGCTCCGTGTGCGCGGGCCGGATCACGGGCGTCGACTTCAGTACGGGCATGCTGACCCAGGCCCGCCGGACCCACCCCGCGGCCACCCTCGTCCGCGCGGACGCCCTGGCCCTGCCGTTCGCCCCGGTCTTCGACCTGGCCGTCAGCTTCGGCGCCTTCGGTCACTTCGTCCCGGACGCCCAGCGCACGCTCTTCGCCCAGGTCCACGCCTCACTCCGCCCCGGCGGCACCTTCGCCTTCCCCCTCCCGGCCCCGCCCCGGGTCGGCTCGCGCCTCTACTGGGCGCTGTGGGGCTTCGACGCCGCGATGCGCGTCCGGAACGCGCTGTGGCACCCACGGTTCGTCATGTACTACCGCACCTTCCGCCTCGCGGACGTCCGCACCCGCCTGGAGGACACGGGCTTCGACGTGTCGCTGACCCCCGTCGAGCCCCTCGGCCGCCTCGACGACGGCAGTCCCCGCTGCCGCCTGGTGGTGGCCCGGAAACTGTCAGTGGGGTGACCGGGCGACTCCGGTCAGGCGGCCGGCGGCCCGGTGAGGTGACCGGGCGACTCCGGTCAGGCGGCCGGCGGCCCGGTGAGGTGGCCCGGCGCCCCGGTCAGGGGAGCTTGCCGATCCAGAAGGCGGAGGGCCGGTCGAAGCCGACCCGCACCTCGACGTCGAGGACGGCGGCCTTCCCGGCCGGCAGATCGAACCCGTAGGCCGCCACGGCCCTCCGCCCGGGCAGCAGCGCCCCCGACAGCCCGGACATCACGTCGGACTCCGGGTCGAAGACCCGCTTCGCCTCCCGCCCGTCGCCGTCCCTGGCCGAGACCTGCACCGTCACCAGTTCGAGCCGCTCATCGGTCCCGTTGCGCACGGCGACCTCCACGATGACCGCAGTCGATCCCGCCTCGTGGCCGGCCGAGACCTCGGACGGCGTGAACCGGACCGGCGCGGAGACGCTGACCTCGACACCGTCCTCGTACCGCTGCGCCTCCCCGAAGGCGTGCACTCCGGAGGAGGCGTCGGGGACGGGCACGGTCGTGCCGGAACTTCGCCCGGAGGCCGTCGACGCCGTCGACCAGGGGAATGTCGCGCACAACGAGAAGCGCCGGTCGATTCGAGATCGACCGGCGCTTCTTCCTTGTGTCCGAGGGGGGACTTGAACCCCCACGCCCGATAAAGGGCACTAGCACCTCAAGCTAGCGCGTCTGCCATTCCGCCACCCGGACAAGGTGTCTGTCGTTTTGGGGTTTTCCCCGCGGCGACAGAGATAACTCTACCAGGGGTTTGAGGCGGCCTTCACCAGGGTTTCCCGTGGTCAGCGGGGTGGAGCGGCCCGAATGGGCGCGATCCAGTCCGAAATGTCCAATGGTGCATACCGGGTGTTCTCGGTGGTGCACGGAGAGTGGCGAACTGGCCTCGGGCCCCTTCGTGAGAGACCCGAGGGGTGGGTCAGAGGTCCTTCTCGCGCAGGGAGTGGAGGTGGGCGCTGGACCTGCGGGCGAAGTCGAGCGAGTCGACCGGGTTGTCGCGCTCGGCCTGCCAGTGGTGCGCGTGCCTGCCGTGGTGGGTGCGGTTCACCGCGGAGATGAAGCGCCGGTAGTCGATGTCCCCGTCCCCCACGTCGGTCATGCGGTAGCCGTAGGGGACGACCGAGTCGTCGCGGTCGCCGTCCTTGACATGGAACAGCGGGTAGCGGTGGGGCTGGGCGAGGACGTAGTCGAGAGGGTCGAAGGGGGCGGGAGTGCCGTCCGGACGCGTCGAGTAGCGGTGCTGCCCGACGTACGCCCAGAAGATGTCCATCTCCAGGTGCACCAGGTCGGGGTCGGTCTCGGCGAGGAGGACGTCGTAGAGCCGCACGTCGGGGCGGTCGGTGGCGAAGGAGAACTCCTCCGAGTGGTTGTGCTGGTAGAACTTCATGCCGCGCTTCCGCGCCTCGGCGCCGAACCGGTTGAACTCCTCGGCGCAGCGCTTCCACCCGTCGACGGTGGCGCCGTATCGCCAGGGGCCGGAAGCGGTGCCGATGTGGGGCAGGCCGAGGGCCGCGGCGTCGTCGAGGACCCGGTCGAGGTTCTGGGCGAAGGTGTAGGCGCCGGGGTCGTTCGCGTAGTAGCCGACGTGACCGCCGATGCCCCGCAGGCCGTGGTCGCGGGTGAGGCGCTTGAGTTCGGCGAGCGTGAGGGGGCCGCCGGCGCCCTGCGTGTAGCCGGCGTACTCGACCTCGTCGTAGCCGAATCTCTGGAGCTCGGCGAAGACGGCGGCGAATCCGAGGGCGGCGATCTTGTCGCGCAGCGAGTAGAGCTGGATGCCGAGGCGGCCGGGCGGCAGTACGGGGCGGCCGTGGCCCGCGCCGCGCGCTTCGGCGGTGGCTTCGGCGTCGGTGGATCCGGCAGGCGACGTTTCGGCCGCGGCGGCGGGGGCGGTCGCCGTGCCCAGGAGGGCGACGAGCTCGCCCGAGCGCGGGTGGTCGAGGCCGTGTTCCTTCTTTCCCTCGTCGTCGAGGAGGCGTTCGACGCCGGGGAGGTCCGTGAGCGCTTCCCTGACGGCCGACAGGTCCTCGGGACGGCGGACGTAGACGTGCGCGATCTGGTGGTCGGCGACCGCGAAGGCACGGGAGGTCATGGGGTCCAGGTACTCCATGCCGTCCTGGGTGTGGACCTCCAGGAGCCCTGCGCGGCGCAGGGCGCGGTTGATGTCGACGGGCCGGCTCACCCGGGTGATGCCGTACTCGGAGAGGGCGACGACCGTGCGTCCTTCGGCGCGGGCGTCGGCGAGGAGCGGGGCGAGCGCGGTGTCGAGGGCCACGGCTGCCCGGAAGGAGCGCGGGTCGTCCGGGCCGTAGCGCTGGAGGTCGTAGTCGAGGTGCGGGACGTAGCAGAGAGCGAGGTCGGGGCGGCGGGTGCGGAGGATGTGGCGGGTGGCGTCGATGATCCACCGACTGGAGACGAGGTCGGCGCCCGGACCCCAGAAGTGGAAGAGGGGGAAGGTGCCCAGTTCCTCGGTGAGTTCGTCGTGGAGCGCCGGGGGCCGGGTGTAGCAGTCGGGTTCCTTGCGGCCGTCGGCGTAGTAGACGGGGCGGGGGGGGTGACGGTGATGTCGGTGTCGGCGCCCATGGCGTACCACCAGCAGATGTTGGCGACGCTGTAGCCGGGGTGAGCGCGGCGGGCGGCGTCCCAGAGGCGGTCTCCGGAGACGAGGCCGTTGTGCTGGCGCCAGAGCAGGACGTCGCCGAGTTCGCGGAAGTACCAGCCGTTGCCGACGATGCCGTGCTCGGTGGGGAGGGTGCCGGTGAGGAAGGTGGTCTGGGCGGTGCAGGTGACGGCGGGCAGGACGGTGGAGAGCGGGGCCTGGGATCCGGTGCGGGCGAGGGCGTCGAGGTGGGGCATGTGGTGGAGGAGCCGCGGGGTGAGGCCGACGACGTCGAGGACGAGGAGAGGGGTGGGCGTGGCGGGCGCTGTGTCGCTCATGGTGGTTCCCTTCACCGCGGTTCCTTCACGGCAGTTCCTTGAGGCCGAGGTCGGTCAGCATGTCGCGGGCCAGGGTCAGTTCGGCGGCGATGCCGTCCGCGAGCCGGGCCCGGGTGCAGGGGCGGCGGTCGGGCGGAAGGGCATGCCAGGTATAGGTCTCGACCTCCAGGTGCCGGGTGAGCGGGTGTGGGCCGCCGACGAGGAGGGCGAGGGTCTCCTGGAGGACGGGGAACGTGGAGGCGAGCGGAGGGGCGGGCGGGGCGTGGAGGGGGACGTGGAAGTGAGCGCGCCAGGGTGTCGCATCGGGAAGTCCGGCGCCGGGACCGGATTGCGGGCCGGATTCGGGGCCGTGGCCGCCGTCGCGGGCGGCGAGGGCTTCGGGGAGGTCGTCGGTTCCCCGGAGTCCGGCGGCGGTCCTCGTGCGGGTCTGGTGGAGGAAGCGGGGTTCGGCGAAGGCTGCGAGCGCGGCCCTGACCTCGGGGAGGTGCGGGTGCTCGGGTACGGAGGCCAGCGCCGAGACGCGGAGGAGTTCCGCCCAGGCGCGCGGACTGCCGATGCCCCGGGTCATCGGTGTCCCCCGAGGGCCGGTTCTTCCCCGCCGGAGATGGTCGGTGCGTCGGCCAGGCCGCGGGCGAAGGCGAAGGCGACGAGGCGGGCGTACTGGGCGGCGAGGGAGGCGGGCGGGGTGCTCTCGGGGTCCTTGAAGTAGAAGGCGAGGTCGTCGAGGGGGCCGCCGAGGCCTCTCTCGTGGGCGCGGGCCGTGAGCCGGGCGAGGTCCAGGACCAGGGGCGCGGCGAGGGCGGAGTCGCAGCCCTGCCAGAGCGTCTGGAGGATCATGCGGGTGCCGAGGAAGCCGTCGAAGGCGATGTGGTCCCAGGCTGTCTTCCACTCCCCCAGGGGGGGGGACGTCGTCGATGTGGACCTGTCCCTCGACGCCGGTGCCGAGGGTGTCGGTGAGGACGCGTTCCTTGCCGGCGTTCTTGGCGGCGGCTGCCGCCGGGTCGGCGAGAGCGGCTCCGTCGCCGCCGCCGAGGAGGTTGCTGCCGGACCAGGCGCGTACGGTCAGGGCCCGCTGGAGGAACATCGGAGCCAGGACGGCTCGGAGGAGGGTCTGTCCGGTCTTGCCGTCGCGGCCGGCGTGGGGCAGTCCGCTCGCCGCGAGCGGTGCGGCGAGGGCGGGGTGCCGGAGTCCGGTGGACGGGGTGAAGTTGACGTACGGGCAGCCCGCGCGGAGCGCCGCGGCGGCGTAGAGGGTGCTGGGTGGGAGCCCGACGCCCCCCGACGCCGGCTCCGTGGATGCCACATTGACGACCACGACGCGGTCCAGGCCAATGTGTTCCCGGAAGTCCGTCAGGTCGGCGGTGAAGGCGGTGACCAGCTGTTCGTCGGTGCGGGTGTCGCCGGGGAGGGGGCCGCCGGGGCGGATCTCCCGGTCGGCGGCCTCGAGTTCGGTGGTGACGGCGCCCACGAGTCCGTACGGGAGGACTCCGGCGGTGGTGAGCTGTTCGGCCCGTTTGGGGAGGGGACAGTCGGTGGTGTCGTGTCCGCCGAAGACGAGGGTGGTGAGCTGTTCGGCCCGTTTGGGGAGGGGGCAGTCGGTGGTGTCGTGTCCGCCGAAGACGAGGTCGGCGAGCGGGGGGAGGCCGGCGTCGGTGAGGTGGGGTGTCTCGGTGGCCATGCCGGTGGGTGGGTGGAGTCCGGCGACGAGGGCGGCGCAGCCGGCGACGGTGGTGGTGGCGACGGATCCTCGCGCGCCGATGAGCCAGATTCCCGTGCGGTGTCCGATGGTCATGTCGACGGCCTCCCTGCTCGTCCTGCGGGGTGGGGTGGGGTGGTGACGCTGGGGGGACGGTGGGCGGGGTACGGCGGGCCCCGCCCACCGTCGTTCCGGGGCGGTCAGGGAGTCGTCAGGAGGTGAGCTCCCTGATCTGGATGTTGCGGAAGGCGGCCCGGTCTCCCTCGCCGTGGTTCTGGATGCCGATGTGGCCGGTGGTGAGGGAGCGGGTGGGGTCGGTGTTGGTGAAGTCGTTGATCTTGACGCTGTTGAGGAAGACCTGGAGGCGTTCGCCCTGGACGCGGAGTTCGTAGGTGTTCCACTGGCCGGGTGGGCGGAGGACCTGGTCGCGGGTGGTGATGTCGGCCGACTTGAAGCCGTAGACGGCTCCGGTGGTGCGGTCGGCGGTGTCGGTGGCGTCGATCTGGATCTCGTAGCCGTTGTTCACGGCCGACCAGGGGTCGTCGGAGGCGGGGAAGCCGACGAAGATGCCGGAGTTGTCGTCGCCGGTGAGTTTCCAGTCGAGGGTGAGGGAGTACGACCGGAATTCCTTGGCCTGGTACCAGAGGAGGCCCATGCCGCCGGTGGTGCGGAGTTCGCCGTCGGTGACGTCGAAGGCGCCGGGTCCGGCCTGCTTCCAGCCTTCGGTGGTCTGGCCGTTGAAGAGGTCGCGGTAGCCGGTCTGGGGTCGGCAGTCGGCCTTGACCTGGCCGGTGGCGTATTGGAGTGCGCCCAACAGGTGCTGTCGGAAGGCGGGTTCGGCGTACGACTCCTTGGTGTGGCCGCCGCCGGTGGAGATGTAGTTCTCGAAGGCGGTCTGCTGGTCGGCGTCGAGGACGTCTCCGGTGGTGGAGAGGAAGACGACGGCATCGTAGCGGGCGAGGTTGTTGGTGGTGAACTGGCGTGGTTCTTCAGTGGTGTCGATGACGATGTTGCTTCCGGCGCCGATTTCCTTGAGGGCGGTGATGCCGGTGGGGATGGAGTCGTGGCGGAAGCCGGCGGTCCTGGAGAAGACGAGGACGCGTTTGGCGGTGCGGTCGACGGGGGGTCGGAGAGGGTGAAGTCGTCGAGGTCGTAGAGGGCGCCGGTGCCGCCCTTGAAGACGAGGTGGAGCTGGGTGGTCTTGCGGGGTACGGCGCGCAGGGGGATGTCGATGTCCTGGAAGGTCTCCCAGCCACCGGTGACGGGGACGGGGGCGGAGCCGAGGAGGGTGCCGGTGGGTGAGCCGGTGCGGACTTCGAGGAAGCCGCCGGTGCCGCCGGAGGAGACGCGGGCGGTGAGTCGGGTGGCGATACGCCATGTACACATCAGGTACGTCTGGGACCGTAGCGGGGTTCGTCCGGGGCGCAAAGCCCTTGTGCATGAGGAGGCCCGAACTTTCTCCCGCGGGTGGACAAAGCCGTGCGCGGGCAGCACGGTCCGGCCCGACGGCGGTGTCACCGCCGGGCGTGGACCTGCGCGTCCGCCTCAGTCGCCGCTCCCGAAGGCCGCGTCGAAAGAGGCGGCCGGCGGGTCGAAGTCGTACCGCTTGAGGTGGGCGAGCGCCTCGGGGGCGCCGGTCAACCGGTCCATTCCGGCGTCCTCCCACTCCACGGAGACGGGGCCCGCGTAGCCGATCGAGCGGAGCATCCTGAAGACGTCCTCCCAGGGCACGTCGCCGTGTCCGGCGGAGACGAAGTCCCAGCCGCGGCGCGGGTCGCCCCAGGGCAGGTGGGAGCCGAGCCGTCCGTTGCGGCCGTCGAGGCGCTTGCGGGCCTCCTTGCAGTCCACGTGGTAGATCCGGTCGCGGAAGTCCCACAGGAAGCCGACGGGGTCGAGGTCCTGCCAGACGAAGTGGCTCGGGTCGAAGTTGAGCCCGAAGGCGGGACGGCGGTCGACGGCCTCCAGGGCCCGCTGGGTGGTCCAGTAGTCGTAGGCGATCTCGCTGGGGTGCACCTCGTGGGCGAAGCGGACGCCTTCGGTGTCGTAGACGTCGAGGATCGGGTTCCAGCGCTCCGCGAAGTCCTCGAAGCCGCGTTCGATCATGCGCTCGGGCACCGGGGGGAACATCGCCACGAGGTGCCAGATGGAGGAGCCGGTGAAGCCGATGACGGTGTCGACGCCGAGGGCCGCCGCGGCCCGCGCGGTGTCCGCGAGCTCGCGCGCCGCCCGCCGCCGTACGCCTTCGGCCTCGCCGTCGCCCCAGATGCGGGCGGGCACGATCGCCTGATGGCGCTCGTCGATGGGATGGTCGCAGACGGCCTGTCCCACCAGGTGGTTGGAGATCGCCCAGCACTTCAGCCCGTACGTGTCGAGCAGTTCACGTCTCCCCTTGACGTAGGCAGGGTCGGCAAGGGCCTTGGCGACGTCGAAGTGATCGCCCCAGCAGGCGAGTTCGAGGCCGTCGTAGCCGAAGTCGCGAGCGAGCCGGCAGACCTCCTCCAGGGGCAGGTCGGCCCATTGGCCGGTGAAGAGGGTGAAGGGTCGGGGCACGGTCGGGCACCTCCTAGCTCGGTACGGGGGTGGGCAGGGGTGTCGGTACGGAATCGGGTACGGGTACGGAATCGGGTACGGGGGTGTAGACGGCGTTGTTCCGGGCGCTGTCCTCGACGGCGGCCAGGACCCGCTGGACCTGGAGGCCGTCGGCGAAGGAGGGCGCGGGGGCGGTGCCGCTCGCGATGGCGAGGACGAGGTCGCGGGCCTGGTGGGCGAAGGTGTGCTCGTAGCCGAGTCCGTGGCCGGGTGGCCACCAGCCCTCCAGGTACGGGTGGTCCGGTTCGGTCACGAGGATGCGGCGGAAGCCTGCGGTGACGGCGGGCTCGGTGTGGTCGTGGAAGGAGAGTTCGTTGAGCCGTTCGAGGTCGAAGGCGAGTGATCCCTTCTCGCCGTTGAGCTCCAGGCGCAGCGCGTTCTTACGGCCGGAGGCCATCCGGGTGGCCTCGAAGGAGGCGAGCGCCCCGGAGGCGAGGCGGCCGGTGAACAGGGCCGCGTCGTCGACCGTGACCTGCCCTGAGGCCTCCGAGCCCGCTCCCCCGCCGAGGCCGCCCGCGGCGGTGCCCGCGAGCAGGGGGCGTGTACGGACGAAGGTCTCGGTGAGGGCCGACACCCCGACGAGCGGCTCCCCCGCCAGGTACTGGGCGAGGTCGACGGCGTGGGCGCCGAGGTCCCCGAGCGCGCCCGAGCCCGCGTGTTCGCGCTCCAGGCGCCAGGTCAGCGGGAAGCTCCGGTCGACGAGCCAGTCCTGGAGGTAGGTGACGCGGACGTGTCGCAGTTCGCCGAGGCGGCCGTCCGCGACGAGCCGTCGCGCGTACGAAAGGGCGGGCACACGGCGGTAGTTGAAGCCGACCATGGCGATCTGGCCGCGGCCGGCGGCGGCCTCGGCGGCCGCCACCATCGTCTCGGCCTCGGCTACCGAGTTGGCGAGCGGTTTCTCGCACAGGACGTGCTTTCCGGCCTCCAGGGCGGCGACGGCGATTTCCGCGTGACTGTCGCCCGGGGTGCAGACGTCGACGAGCTGGACGTCGTCGCGGGCGATCAGGGCGCGCCAGTCGGTCTCGGCGGCGGCCCAGCCGTGGCGGCGGGCCGCGGCCCTGACGGCGTCGGGGTCGCGTCCGGCGACGGCGGCGAGGACGGGCCGCAGCGGCAGGTCGAAGGCGCGGCCCGCGGTGCGCCAGCCCTGTGAGTGGGCGGCGCCCATGAACGCGTAGCCGACCATGCCGACGCCGAGCGTCGGCGGTGCGGCCCCGCTCTCCGTCGTGTCCATTCGGTTCCTCCGTTTCGTGGTGCGGCGGGTACTGCTCCCCTGGGTGGCCGAGCCACGGGGTCGGTCAGCTGAAGCCGGTGGGGAGGTACTCGTCGACGTTCTCCTTGGTGACGACGGCCGAGTAGAGGGTGATCTGGGCGGGGATCTCCAGCTCGGCCATGCCGCCGACGCCCTTGTTCTGGCCGAGGGCGCGGGCGAGGTCGATCGCGGAGGCGGCCATGGTCGGCGGGTAGAGGACGGTGGCCTTGAGGACGCCGTCGTCGGCCTTGATGGCGTCCATGGCGGACTTGGCTCCGGCGCCGCCGACCATGAGGAAGTCCTTGCGGCCGGCCTGGGCGATGGCGCGGAGCGCGCCGACGCCCTGGTCGTCGTCGTGGTTCCAGAGGGCGTCGAACTTCGTTTGAGCCTGGAGGAGTTGGGCCATCTTGGCCTGGCCGGACTCGACGGTGAAGTCGGCGGCCTGGCGGGCGACCTTGCGGATGTTGGGATAGTTCTTGAGGGCGTCGTCGAAGCCCTGGGTGCGCTGCTTGGTGAGTTCCAGGCTGTCCATGCCGGCGAGTTCGACGACGGTGGCGTTCGGCTTGTCCTTGAGTTGTTCGCCGATGAACCGGCCTGCGTTGAGACCCATGCCGTAGTTGTCGCCGCCGATCCAGCAGCGGTAGGCCTGCGGGGAGGCGAAGACGCGGTCGAGGTTGATGACGGGGATGCCCGCCTTCATGGCCTGGAGGCCGACCTGGGTGAGGGCCTTGCCGTCGGCGGGGAGGATGACGAGGACGTCGACCTTCTTGTTGATGAGGGTCTGGACCTGGCCGATCTGGGCGGCGGTCTCGTTGGATCCCTCGGTGATCTCCAGGGTGACGTCGGCGTACTTCTTGGCGCGCTGCTGGGCGTTGTCGTTGATGGCGTTGAGCCAGCCGTGGTCGGCCTGCGGGCCGGCGAAGCCGATGGTGACGGGGGTGCCGGGCTTGTCGTCGGCGCCGGCGGCCGGGGCGGAACTCGCGACGGGAGCCTGCTTCTTGGGCTCGTTGCTGGTGCAGGCGGTGAGCACGGCTCCGGCGGAGACGGCCGCGCCGCCGAGAAGGAGGTGTCTGCGGCTGGTTTCGGGCATGACGGTGGATCCCTTCTGGAGAAGGCTGGTGCCAGGGAGTGGCATGGAGGGGGTGAGGTGGAGAGGGTGTGGGGTGAGGTGGAGAGGGGGGCGGGGCGAGGTGGAGAGGGGGGCTGGGTGGGGTGGGGTGGGCGTCAGGTGTCGCCGTCGCGGGCCGAGCGGCGCTGGACGAGGACGGCGGCCACGATGATGGCGCCCTTGGCGATCTGCTGGACGTCGCTCTGCAGGTTGTTCAGGGCGAAGATGTTGGTGATCGTGGTGAAGACGAGGACGCCGAGGACGGAGCCGGCGATGGTGCCCCGGCCGCCACTGAGGAGGGTCCCGCCGATGATGGCGGCGGCGATGGCGTCGAGCTCGTACAGGTTGCCGTTGGTGTTCTGGCCGGACCCGGCGAGGACGATCAGCAGGAACGCCGCGATGCCGCAGCACAGGCCGGAGAGCACGTAGAGGAGGAGCCGCTGACGGCGGACGTCGATGCCGGCGAGGCGGGCGGCCTCGGGGTTGCCGCCGACGGCGACCGTGCGGCGGCCGAAGGTGGTGCGGTTGAGCAGGAGCCAGCCGGCGCCCGTGACGGCGGCGAAGACCAGGACCAGCGGCGGGATGCCGAGGACGTAGGCATCGGGGATGCCGAGGTCGAGCACGGAGTCGACGGTGACGATCTGGGTGCGGCCGTCGGTGATCTGAAGGGCGAGGCCGCGGGCCGAGGCGAGCATGGCCAGGGTGGCGATGAAGGGGACCATCCCGCCGTACGCGATGAGCACGCCGTTCACGAGTCCGCAGCCCACACCGACGACGACGGCCGTGAAGAGGATGCCGGCGAAGCCGAACTCCTGGGTGGCGAGGGTGGTGGCCCAGACGGAGGCCAGGGCGACGATCGCGCCGACGGACAGGTCGATGCCGCCGCTCGTGATGACGAAGGTCATGCCGACGGTGACGACACCGATGACGGAGGCCTGGGTCAGGACGAGTTGGAGGTTGGAGCCGGCGAGGAACTCGGCGGGCCGGGTGAGGCCGCCGACGGCGATCAGGGCGGCGAGGACGCCGAGCAGGGAGAGGTTGCGGACGTCGGCCCTGAGGCCCAGTGCCCTCCAACGGCCTTCCTCGGCCGGTGCCTTGGCCGGGGTGGTGAGCGTCATGCGGTCGGGCTCCCTTCCATGACGAGGTCGAGTACGCGGTGTTCGTCGAGGTCGCGGGCGGGCGCCGTGTGGACGACCCGGCCTTCGCGGACGACCAGGACACGGTCGGCGAGGCCGAGGACCTCGGGCACCTCGCTGGACACGAGGAGGACGGCGAGGCCGTCGTCGGCGAGGCGGCGGATCACGGCGTACAGCTCGGCGCGGGCGCCGACGTCGACGCCGCGGGTCGGTTCGTCGAGGAGGAGGACCCGGCAGCCGCGAAGCAGCCAGCGGGCGAGGACGGCCTTCTGCTGGTTGCCGCCGGAGAGGGTGCGGACCCGGGCCTCGGGCCGGTCGGGGCGCAGCGAGAGCGTTCGGGTGGCGGTGCGGGCGGCCTCGCGTTCGGCGGCGCGGTCGATCCAGCCGGCCCGGGAGAAGCGGGCGAGGGAGGAGACGGAGACGTTGCGGGTGACGGATTCGAGGAGGAGCAGGCCCTGCGCCTTGCGTTCCTCGGGGGCGAGGCCGAGTCCGGCGCGGACGGCGGCGGGGACGCTGCCCGGGCGCAGGGGGCGGCCGTCGACGAGGACGCGGCCCGCGGTGGGGCGCCGGGCTCCGTAGATGGTCTCCAGGATCTCGGAGCGGCCCGAGCCGACGAGTCCGGCGAGGCCGACGATCTCCCCGGGGCGGAGTTCGAGGTCGACGGGCGCGAACTCGCCTTTCCTGGTAAGACCTTGGACCTGGAGGACGGGTTCGGCGGTCGGCGGGCGGGTGGGCCGTTCGGGGAAGACGTACGGGACGTCCCGGCCGGTCATGAGGGCGACGACGTCCCGGGTGGGCGTGGTGGCGGGCAGTCCGCGGGCGACGGCGCGGCCGTCCTTGAGGACGGTGACGCGGTCGCCGATGCGGCGGATCTCCTCCAGGCGGTGGGAGATGTAGACGACGGCGACCCCGTCTGCGGTGAGGTCGGCGACGATCCGGAAGAGGTTGGCGACCTCGTCGGGGTCGAGGGCGGCGGAGGGTTCGTCCATGACGATGAGGCGGACGTCGTGCGAGAGGGCGCGGGCCATGGAGACGATCTGCCGCTGGGCGGCGGAGAGTTCGCGGAGGTGCCGGTCCGGGTTGATCTCGGGGTGGCCGAGCCGTGCGAGGAGGTCGGCGGTGGCGGTGCGGGCGGCGCGGCCCCGGACGAACCCGGCAGTGGTGGGTTCGTGGCCGAGGTGGACGTTCTCGGCGACGGAGAGCCCTTCGACGAGGTCGAGTTCCTGGTAGATGGTGGCGATGCCGAGACGGACGGCGGCGCTCGGGGAGCGGAGCCGGACGGGTTCGCCGCTCCAGGTGATGCGGCCCGCGTCGGGCTGGTGGGCGCCGGCGAGGACCTTGATGAGGGTGGACTTTCCGGCGCCGTTCTGGCCGAGGAGGCAGTGGACCTCGCCGGGGGCGACCTCCAGGTCGACGCCGTCGAGGGCGCGGACGCCGGGGAAGGACTTGGTGATGCCGGACATGGTGAGCAGGGGTGAGTGGTCTCGGGGCGGTTGTGCTTGGGGCATGACGGAGGTCCCCTCGGCGAGTGCGGGTGGCGCCGGAGCGGATGGGCGAGGTAGGGCCCGGCGGTGCGGGCCGGTGGGTGGTGTGTGCCCACCCTCCCCCAGGGCTTCGCCTGGGAGGTACCCCCGGCCCTGCGGAACGCATGCCCACACACCACCGGCGAGCCGACGGACCGACGGGCGACGGGCCGACGAGCGACGGGCTGAGCCGGCGGGTTACGCCGGGGAGAAGAGGTGGTCGCTGATGAGGCGGGCCGCGCCGGTGACTCCGGCGGCCTGGCCGAGCTCTCCGAGGACGATGGGGAGGTTGCCGGTGGCCAGGGGCAGGGACTGCCGGTAGACCTGGGTGCGGACACTGGCGAGGAGCTGGTGACCGAGGCCGGTGACACCGCCGCCGATCACCACCAGACCGGGGTTGAAGAAGCTGACGAGTCCGGCGATGACCTGCCCGACCCTGTTGCCGCCCTCGCGGATGAGGGCGAGTGAGGTGGCGTCGCCCGCGGCCGCGGCCGCGGCGACGTCGACGGCGGTGAGCCGGCCGGCCGCCGCGAGGCGGGCGGCGAGCTCCTCGGACCTTCCGCCACGCGCCGCGTCCTCGGCGTCGCGGGCCAGGGCCGCGCCGCTGAAGTGGGCTTCCAGACAGCCCGTGTTGCCGCAGGCGCAGGCGCGTCCCCGGGGGTCGACCTGGATGTGTCCGATGTCGCCGGCGCTGCCCGTCGTCCCGCGGTAGACCTCGCCGCCGACGACGATGCCGCAGCCGATACCGGTGCCGATCTTGACGCAGAGGAAGTCGCCGACGGAGCGGGCGACGCCGGCGTGCTGCTCCCCCATGGCCATGAGGTTCACGTCGTTGTCGACCATGACGGGGCAGCCGAGTTCCTGGCTGAGGGCCTCCCTGACGGGGAAGCCGTCCCAGCCGGGCATGATCGGCGGGGCGACCGGGACGCCCTCGGGGAAGCGGACGGGCCCCGGGACGCCGATCCCGGCGCCGTCGAAACCGCCTTCGGCGATGCCGGTGTCGCGGAGCTTCGCCGCCATCGACAGGGCCTGTTCGAAGACGGCGACGGGCCCTTCACGGACGTCCATGGGGTGGTTGAGGTGTCCGAGCACCTCCAACTCGGCGTTGGTGACGGCGACATCGATGGAGGTGGCGCCGATGTCGATGCCGAGGAAGCGGAGTTCGGGCGCGAGCCGGATGTTGTGGGAGCGGCGGCCGCCCCGGGAGGCGGCGAGCCCGTCGGCGACGACGAGTCCGGTCTCCAGGAGGCGGTCGACCTCGACGGCGAGCTTGGAGCGGGAGAGGTCGATCTGATCGCCCAGCTGCGCGCGGGAGTTGGGTCCTCCGTCGCGCAACAGGCGGAGGAGTCGCGCCTGATGCCGGTTGGCAGGTCGTGCCGTCATGCGTCTCACGGTCCCCTCCGTCTCGTCGCACGCTCTTCCCTCGGGCTTTCGGCAGGAACGTAGCAGCGGGGTTCCGGGGTGGGAAGAAGTCGCGCAGGAATCAGGGCCGACTTTTTCCCGGATGGGGACAAAGGAGGGGGGTCCCGGGGGAAAGCAAGGGGCGGGCGTCGGCGGAGGAAGCGGTCAGCGGATCTCCACGAGGCGGGCCGAGACCACCACGTTGCCCTCGTAGCCGGTCTCCTGGGTGAAGGTGCCGCCGCAGGTGATGAGCCGCAGCTCGGGGAGGCCGGAGTCGCCGTAGACCCGTTCGGCGGGGAAGTCCTCCTTCGGGACGACCTCGACGCCGTACACGGAGAAGACCGCGGTGCGGCCGTCGCGGCGGACGATCTCGACGCGGTGGCCCTTGCCGAGGGCGCCGAGGTCGTAGAAGACGGCCCGGCCGTACGGGGTGTCGACATGGCCGACGACGACGGCGGTGCCGCGTTCGCCGGGGGTGACCGCGCCGGTGAACCAGCCTGCGAGGTGGTCGTCCTCGGGCGGTGGTGCCTCGATCCAGCCGTCCGCGTCGAGGCCGACCTCCGTGACGGGCGCGTCGACCCGGACGGCCGGGACGCGCACCCGTACGGGCGGCGAGGCGGGCAGCGGATCCGGTACGGAGTCGGGGGGCGGCCCCGCGTCGGCCGCCCGGGTCCCGTCGGGGGCGGCCACGGCGAGGGGCTGTGGAGGGCCTTCGGCGTGGAGCTCCGTCGCGCCGCCGCGTATGAGGTGCACCCCGACCAGGAGGACGACGGCTATGACACCCCAGGCGCCGCGCGTCCCCGTCCTGTTCGACCCCGGTCCGTGCGTCCCCGTCCCGTTCGACCCCTGCACGGCGGCCCTCCTCCGTCTCCTCGCGCGTGGTGGGCGCACCGTGCGTGGTGGTGCCCCTCCGCCCCGGTCCTCGTCATACCCGGGCGGAGGGGCGGTCTCGGGCCCCCCTGGTTCCGGCCGCCGTCAGGCGCTGCCGTGAGCCGCTGCCGTCAGGCGCTGTCGTCGGCGCCGCGTCGGCGGGTCAGGACGACGGCGGCGCCGAGCGCTCCGGCGATCAGCAGGACTCCGGTGACGAGTTCGGTGGCGCCGAGCCCTTCGTCCGTGGCTCCGGCTTCGGAGCCGAACCCGGCCTTCACGCCCTTGTGGGCGCCGGGGGACGTGTCGCGGCCGGGGTCGTGGACCGGGCCGGCGGGCGGGCCGATGGTGAGGTTCGTGGTGCCGCGCTCGCCCTTGCAGTCGAAGGTGATCTCGTAGCGGGCGCCGGCCTTGGCGGCGACGTCGACGGTGGCGGTGCCCGAGCGGCCCTCGCTCAGGGTCACCGTGTCGAAGACGCCGGAGGTGACGGTCACGGACGGCACTGCGCAGCCGTCGGAGGTGAGGGTGACGGTGCCGCCGGGGGCGACCGTCGCGGGCGTGACGGAGAACCCGAACGACGTGATGTTCGGTTCGTTCCCCTCCGCCAGGGCCGTCGGTGCCGCGGCGAGCCCCAGGGCCGCGGCGGAGAGCAGGGCGGCGGAAGCGATACGTATCGCGCGCATGTCGGTCCTCCCGATCACGCGAGGGTGCGGAGGCGGAGCGATTCCGCGCCCGGTGCTGGACGACCCTCACCGCGATCGAAGCTAGGTGCGCCCCCGGCGCGCCGCCACCGGGCTCCGCCGAACGGGGCACACGCGGCCTGCGGCCCGCGGCGCCCGCCGGAAAGCCCCGCGGCGCCCGCCGGAAAGCCCCGGGGCGCTCGGGGCCCTCGGGGCGCTCGGGGCCCTCGGGGCGCTCGGGGCGCTCGGTGCGCTCGGTGCGCTCGGTGCGTTCCGCCGACGGAATTACGGAACCCGGATGACCTGCCCCGCGTACGACAGGTTGCCCCCGAAGCCGAAGAGCAGGACCGGGGCGCCGGAGGGCAGCTCGCCGCGCTCGACGAGCTTGGCCAGGGCCAGGGGGATCGAGGCGGCGGAGGTGTTGCCGGAGTCGACGACGTCGCGGGCGACGATCGCGTTGACGGCGCCGATCTTCGCCGCGAGCGGTTCGATGATCCGCAGGTTCGCCTGGTGCAGGACGACGCCCGCGAGCTCCTCGGGGGCGATGCCGGACCGCTCGCAGGTCTTGCGGGCGAGCGCGGGCAGCTGCTGGGTGGCCCAGCGGTAGACGGACTGGCCCTCCTGGGCGAAGCGCGGCGGGGTGCCCTCGATGCGGACGGCGTTGCCCATCTCCGGGACGGATCCCCACAGGACCGGGCCGATGCCGGGCGCGTCGCCCACCTCGTCGTCGTCCACGGCCTCGACGATCGCGGCGCCCGCGCCGTCGCCGACGAGGACGCACGTGGTGCGGTCCGTCCAGTCGCAGACCTCGGTCATCTTGTCGGCGCCGATCACGAGGACGCGGCGGGCTCCCCCGGCGCGTACGGCGTGGTCGGCGGTCGCCAGGGCGTGCGTGAAGCCCGCGCAGACGACGTTCAGGTCCATCGTCGCGGGCGAGGACATGCCGAGGCGGTTGGCGACGCGCGCGGCCGTGTTGGGCGAGCGGTCGATCGCCGTGGAGGTGGCGACGAGGACGAGGTCGATGTCGTCCGGGGTGAGCCCGGCGGCCGCCAGGGCCTTGCCCGCGGCGTGGGCGGCGAGCTCGTCGACGGGCTCGTCCGGTCCGGCGACGTGCCGGGTGCGGATGCCGACCCGGCTGGTGATCCACGCGTCGTCGGTGTCGACCAGTTCCGCGAGGTCGTGGTTGGTGAGCACCTTGGCAGGCTGGTAGTGCCCGAGCGCGGCAATGCGAGTGCCCGTCATACCGGGACCCCCTCGGTGGTTCGTTCGTCCGGCAGGGTCCCCAGTCTTGCCAGCGACTGATCGGTAACCGGTGACGTAAACCACCAACATTCACCCGTACCGCTTGGCCGACCATGACAAGGACCGGGGTGGGGTAAGGGCGCCAGGTGACGGAGAATAGCTCCGACAGGGCCCCTTCCGTCGCGATTTCGCAGCTGCGGGGCCTTCCGGGCGAGAGAATCGAGTGCGGTCACGATGGGACGGGTCACCGAGCGGCGGCGTGTCATGCGAATCCGCGACGGGGCGGTGAACACGCGGCCGGACACCCTGGTGGCGGAGGAGCCGCTGGAGATCCGGCTGAACGGCAGGCCGATCGCCATCACCATGCGCACGCCGGGGGACGACTTCGCGCTCGCGGCGGGTTTCCTCGTCAGCGAGGGGGTCCTCGCCGCGGCCTCGGACGTGCGGAACATCGTGTACTGCGCCGGGGCCACGGACGACGGCCGCAACACGTACAACGTGGTGGACGTGCAGCTGGCGCCGGACGTGGTCGTCCCGGACATCAGCCTGGAGCGGAACGTCTACACGACGTCGTCGTGCGGGCTGTGCGGGAAGGCCAGCCTGGACGCGGTGCGCACCACGGCACGCTTCCCGATCGCCGACGCTCCCCCCGTACGGCTCGCGCCGGCGCTGCTGTCCGTGCTGCCGGAGCGGCTGCGGGCGGCGCAGCGGGTCTTCGACTCGACCGGTGGGCTGCACGCGGCGGCGTTGTTCACGGAGGACGGTGAGCTGCTCGACGTACGGGAGGACGTGGGGCGGCACAACGCCGTGGACAAGCTGGTGGGGCGGGCGCTGCGGGAGGGGCTGCTGCCGCTGGAGCGGGCGGTGCTGCTGGTGTCGGGGCGTGCCTCGTTCGAGCTGGCGCAGAAGGCGGTGATGGCGGGGATCCCGGTGCTCGCGGCGGTGTCCGCGCCGTCCTCGCTCGCGGTGGACCTGGCGGCCGAGACGGGTCTGACGCTGGTGGGTTTCCTGCGCGGGGCGAACATGAACGTGTACGCGGGCGAGCACCGGATCGCCCTGTAGCCGGGCGGCACCGCCGCCGCCCGCTGAGGGCGGTGGTCAGTTCTTCGGCGGGTCGATCATCTGGAGGGCGAGGGTGGCCGGGGGCTTGGCGATGCCGGGGCCGCCGGCGGCTGTCCAGGCGAGGATGTCGTCGAGGCAGTCGTCGTCGAGGGTGAAGCCGATCCAGGCGGCGCGGCCGCCGCGCCGGCGGCCCTCGGTGGAGGGCTGGACGACGACGATGTTGGCCTGGGCGCAGGGGCCGAGGCAGTCGCTCGTACGGACGGCGAGGCGGCCGCCGGAGGCCGCGGCGGCCTCGCGGAGGCGGGTGAGCTGGGCGTCGTGGTCGGTGCCGGGGTTCTTGCGGGCGTCGCCGCAGCAGCAGCCCCGGCAGACGACGAGGGAGCAGGGGCGGGCTCCGTACCGTATCGGGACGGGGGTCACTCGGGTCCGTCCAGGGTGATCGCCGCTACGGGCGCGACGGTGCCGAGGCGGGGGAAGTCGAGCTCGACGGAGGCCCGGTGCTCGTCGGCGGTGAGGGCGGTCATGGCGTCCTCGGCGAAGACGAGGTCGTAGCCGAGGTCGCAGGCGGCGCGGGCGGTGGACTCGACGCCGAGGTTGGTGGCGATGCCGCCGATGACGAGGGTGGTGGCGCCGGACGCGGTGAGCAGGTCGTGGAGTCCGGTGTCGTGGAATCCGCCGATGGTGCGCTTGACGACGACAGGGTCACCGTCCTGGACGAGGTCGGGGACGAGCTCGCTGCCGGGCGGCTGGGTGGCGACGTTCGGGCGTTCGACCCGGAGATGGACGACGGGTGCTCCGGCGGCCCGGAAGGTGTCGGCGAGCCGGGCGGCGGCGGCGAGGACGTCGGTGCCGGGGCGCGGGGCGAGGGGCAGCGCGACGATGCGTTCCATCAGGTCGACGAGGACGAGCGCGGTGCGGCCGGGATCGAGTGAGGGCATGGGAGCACCGTAGCGGCCCGGATGATCATCGTGGGGCGGGTGGGGGTGTGATCCGGCCGACGGGTGCGGGGTGCGGGGCGGGGGCGGCCGAAACGGGCTCCTCGGGGTCGTGAACGGGCTCCTCGGGGTCGCGGGAGCGGCGCTTGGCGATGACCGCGCAGACCATCAGCTGCATCTGGTGGAAGAGCATCAGCGGGAGTACGGCGAGCGAGGCGTGCGCGCCGAAGAGGACGCTGGCCATGGGCAGTCCGGCCGCCAGGCTCTTCTTGGAGCCGGCGAACTGGATGGCGACGCGGTCGGCCCGGTCGAAGCCGAGGCGCTTCGCCCCGTACCAGGTGAGCGTGAGCATCACGGCGAGCAGGACGGCCTCGACGGCGAGGAGCAGTCCGAGGCGCGCGGGGGTCACCAGGTGCCAGACGCCGGCGACCATGCCCTGACTGAAGGCGGTGTAGACGACGAGGAGGATCGAGCCGCGGTCGACGCGGCCGAGGACCTTCTTGTGGCGGACGAGGAATCCGCCGACCCAGCGGCGCAGGAGCTGTCCGGCGAGGAAGGGCACGAGGAGCTGGAGCACGATCTTCAGGAGGGAGTCGGCGGACAGGCCGCCGGTGCTGCCGCCGAGGAGCAGGGCCGCGAGGAGCGGGGTGAGGAGGATGCCGGCGAGGGAGGAGAAGGAGCCGGCGCAGATCGCGGCGGGGACGTTGCCGCGGGCGATCGCCGTGAAGGCGATGGAGGACTGGATGGTGGAGGGCACGAGGCAGAGGAAGAGCAGTCCGCTGTAGAGCTGCGGGGTGAGGACGGTGGGGACGAGGCCCCGTGCTGCGAGCCCGAGGAGCGGGAAGAGCAGGAAGGTGCAGCCGAGGACGGTGAGGTGGAGCCGCCAGTGGCGGAGTCCGTCGAGTGCCTCGCGGGTGGAGAGGCGGGCGCCGTAGAGGAAGAAGAGCAGGGCCACGGCCCCGGTCGACGCGGCCCGCGCGACGGTGGCGGCGGCTCCGGAGGCGGGCAGGAGCGCGGCGAGTCCGACGGTCCCGAGCAGCCCGAGGACGAACGCGTCGAAGGGGAGCCAGGACGGCGGGCGGGGGATGCGGCGAGCGGTACGGGGGGGCATGGCTTCAGTTCTGTGGGATGCGGGGGCGCATGTTTTCTGGAAGGAACGGCGTGCTTCCCATCCTGGTCCAGTGGGTGGTGATCGGGAATCCCGTACAGCGCTCTGACTGTCATCGTGAATCGTGATGACTGGGGCTACGGTCGTGTCATGTACGAACCGACGCAGTTGCGGACCTTCCTCGCCGTGGCCCAGACGCTGAGTTTCACGCAGGCCGCGCGGCGTCTCGGGGTGCGGCAGTCGACGGTCAGCCAGCACGTCCGGCGGCTGGAGGAGGCGACGGGGCGGCCTCTCTTCTCGCGGGACACGCACAGCGTGGAGCTGACGGAGGACGGTGAGGCGATGCTGGGTTTCGCGCGCGCGATCCTTCAGGCGCACGAGCGGGCGGCGGCATGGTTCGGGGGGACGCGGTTGCGGGGGCGGCTGCGGTTCGGGGCGTCGGAGGACTTCGTGACGACGCGGCTGCCGGAGATCCTGGAGTCCTTCCGGCGCGAGCACCCCGAGGTCGACCTGGAGCTGACGGTCGATCTTTCGGGGACGCTCCAGGCCCGGCTGGCAGCCGGCCGGCTGGATCTGATCCTGGCGAAGCGGCGCGGCGAGGAGGGCGAGGGGAGCGAGGGGCGGCTCGTCTGGCAGGACTCCCTGATCTGGATCGGGGCGCCGGGGCTGCGGGTGGAGCCGGACCGTCCGGTGCCGCTCATCGTGTTTCCGCCGCCGGGCATCACGCGGGCCCGGGCACTGGAGGCGTTGCAGGCGCAGGGCCGGGCCTGGCGGATCGCGTGTACGAGTGCGAGCCTGAGCGCGAACGTCGCGGCGGCCCGGGCGGGCCTCGGGGTGATGGCGCACACGCGGGGACTGGTGCCGGAGGGGCTCGTGCCGGTGCCGGCCCGCGCGGGGCTTCCGGAGCTGGGCGAGGTCGGGTTCGTGCTGCTGCGGGGGCGGCGGGGCGGGGCCGGCGGGGAGGCGGCGGACGCGCTGGCGGAGGCGATCCTGGCGGGCGGCGACCGTCTGCACCGGTCCCGCTGAGCCGGGACGAGCCGCGCTGTCGGCCGGCCGAGCCGGGACGAGCCGCGCTGTCGGTCGGATGAGCCGCCCCGATCCGGGCTGTCGGCCGGCCGAGCCGCCCCGAGAGCCGGGCTGTCGGTGGGCCCGTGGAGGGGCCCGGCCATGCCGCCCTCGGACGGCTGTCGGTGGGCCCGCGGGGGTACCGGCCATGCCGTCCTCGGACCGGCCATGTCGTCCTCGTACCGCCCTCCCGTGCGCAGGGGGTACAGATTCCGTGGAGATTCGCGCCGGGCGGACGTACCGAGCGTTCGGCAACGTGCCCGCCGTGTCCCTGACTTGGCCCTCCTACCCGTCCTGACCTGGAGGAACGCGGAATGTCCCGGCTTGGTGAAGGCCCTCCCGCCGGGCAGGCGGGTGGGGTACCGTCACCCGCGCCGTACGGAGCGCGACAGCGGTCCCTTTCAGCCATCGAGCCGACGAGCCGACCCGGTCAGGCCCCAGGGAGGAGCAGGCCAGTGCGCGAGTTCACCGTGCCGCCCGTGGCGGCGGCGCCTCAGGTCGGCGGTCTGGCGGACGCCGTGTTCGATCACGCCCTCGCCGACCCGGACCGGGTCGCGCTCGGCCGCAAGGGCCGGGACGGGGTGTGGCGGGATGTGACGGCGGGGCGGTTCCGGGACGAGGTCCTCGGTCTCGCGAAGGGGCTGATAGCGCAGGGCGTGCGGTTCGGCGACCGGGTCGCGATCATGTCGCGTACGCGCTACGAGTGGACGCTCTTCGACTTCGCGCTGTGGACGCTGGGCGCGCAGCCCGTGCCGGTCTATCCGACGTCCTCCGCCGAGCAGGTCTTCTGGATGCTGCACGACGCCGAGGTCACGGCGTGCGTGGTGGAGCACGAGGACCACGCGATGACGATCGGGTCGGTCATCGACCGGCTCCCCCGGCTGCAGCGGCTGTGGCAGCTGGATTCGGGCGCGGGGGCCGTGGCCGAGCTGACGGCGGCGGGCGAGGAGATCGACGAGGACGTCGTGCAGCGGCACCGGCGGGCGGTGACGCCCGAGTCGGTGGCGACGGTCATCTACACCTCGGGGACGACGGGCCGGCCGAAGGGCTGTGTGATCACCCACGCCAACTTCATGTTCGAGTCGGACATGCTGACGGGCCGCTGGGAGCCGGTCTTCCGGTCCCGGCCCGGGGAGCAGGCGTCGACCCTGCTGTTCCTGCCGCTGGCGCACGTCTTCGGGCGGATGGTGGAGGTGGCGGCGATCCGGGCCGGGGTCAAGCTCGGTCACCAGCCCGTGATGGCGGCCGCGGAGCTGCTGCCGGATCTGGCGGCGTTCCGGCCGAGTTTCGTCCTGGCCGTTCCGTACGTGTTCGAGAAGGTCTTCCACGCGGCGCGGCGCAGGGCGGAGAGCGAGGGCCGGGCGGCGCCCTTCGACAAGGCCGTGGAGGTGGCGGTCGCGTACGCGGAGGCGCTGGAGCAGAAGGCGTTCGGTACGGGCCCGGGGCCGTCGGCGGCGCTGCGCGTGCAGCACCAGTTCTTCGAGAAGACGGTGTACGGGAAGGTCCGGGCCGCGCTGGGCGGGCGGATGCGGCACGCGATGTCGGGCGGTTCGGCGATGGACCGCCGGCAGGGCCTGTTCTTCGCGGGCGCCGGGATCACGGTCTTCGAGGGGTACGGTCTTACCGAGTCGTCCGCGGCAGCCACCGCGAATCCGCCGGAGCGGACCCGGTACGGCACGGTCGGGCAGCCGGTCCCGGGGACGACGGTGCACATCGCGGAGGACGGCGAGGTGTGGCTGCACGGCGGGCAGGTCTTCTCCGGCTATCTCAACGATCCGGCGTCGACCTCCGCCGTCCTCAACGACGGCTGGCTCGCCACCGGGGACCTGGGTTCGCTCGACGCGGACGGCTATCTGACGATCACCGGGCGGAAGAAGGAGATCCTGGTGACCTCGGGCGGCAAGAGCGTCGCGCCGTCGGGTCTGGAGGAGCGGGTGCGGGCGCATCCGCTGATCGCGCAGTGCATCGTCGTGGGCAACGACCGTCCGTACATCGCCGCGCTGGTGACGCTCGATCAGGAGGCGGTGGAGCACTGGCTGGCGATGCAGGGGCGGGCGCCGCTCTCGCCGGCGGAGCTGGTGCGCGATCCGTCGCTGGAGACGGAGATCCGGCGGGGGGTGGTGGCGGCCAACACGCGGGTCTCGCAGGCGGAGTCGATCCGTACGTTCCGGATCCTGGCGCATCCGTTCAGCGAGGAGCACGGGCTGCTGACTCCTTCACTGAAGCTGAAGCGGAAGGCGATCGAGCGGGCGTACGCGGCGGAGGTCGAGGCGCTGTACGGGTGAGCGGGGCGAAGGCCAAGGGTTCCTGACGCATCATCAATTGACGTTGCGTCAGTTATTGACGGTTCATCAGCCCCGGTCACAGAATGCGGTCACCCGACGGAGGGACGACCGACCGTGTTGCGACCGACCCGCACCCTGCGACCGATCCGCACCCTCGCCGCCGCCGCAGCGGCCCTGCTCCTCGCCACAGCCTGCAACTCGGCCTCTACCGGGGGGACTCCGGACAAGCCTGGCTCCCCCGGCGGCTCCGTACGCGGAGTCACCGCCGACGCGATCAAGGTCGGCGGCATCGTCTCCATGACCACGGCGAGCGGCTACTCCAAGAAGGACACCGATCTCGGCGCCAAGGCGCGCTACGACCGGGCCAACGCCGAGGGCGGTGTCAACGGCCGCAGGATCGACTACCTGGGCGCCGAGGACGACGGCCAGGACCCGGCCAGGAACCTGGCGGCGGCCCGCAAGCTCGTCCAGCAGGACAAGGTCTTCGCCGTCTCCCCCATGAGCTCGGTCACCTTCGCCGGAGCCGACTTCCTCAACGGCCAGAAGGTGCCCACCGTCGGCTGGGGCACGCTCCCCTCGTTCTGCGGTCCCGCGTACCTCTACGGCTTCAACGGCTGCCTCGTCCCGACCCCGGGCGGCACCCTCAACCAGACCTGGCCCGAGGGGCTCGCCACCGTCCTCGGCGGCGCGCGCGGCAAGTCGGTCGCGCTGATCGCGGGCGACAACGACGCGGGAAAGTTCGGCATCCGCACCTTCACGCAGGGCTTCAAGGCGGCCGGCTTCCAGGTCGCGTACGCCAAGGCCGCGGTGCCCGCGACCTCCATGCCCAGCGACTGGTCGGCCTACACGAAGGAGATCCTCCGCTCGGGCCCGGGCGGCGGCGCGCCCGACGCCGTCGTCTCCGTGATGCAGACCCCGTACAACATCGGCCTGTTCACCGCGCTCAAGCGGTCCGGCTACAAGGGCGTCATCTCCGACCCGACCGACTACGACCCAGGCCTGCTCGCGAAGGACGCGACGCGACAGGCGCTCGACGGGGTCCATGTGCTGCTGCAGTTCCAGCCGTTCGAGGCGGAGAGCCCCGCGATGGCGCGGTTCAAGGAGGACATCAGGAAGGCGGCGGGCGGTAAGGACGTGCCGCTCAACATGCACATGATGACCGGCTACATGTCTGCCGACCTCTTCCTGGCGATCGCCGCGAAGGCCGGCAAGGACCTGACCGTCGACTCCTTCCAGCGGGCGGCGGGCGGCTTCTCCGACACCGGGACGCTCGTCGGCGACCGCGCGGAGCCCAAGGGACAGAAGGAGAGCTTCGGCTGCGGTGCGCTCGTCCGGCTGAAGAACGGCCGCTACGAGGTGGCGGTGCCGTTCAAGTGCTACCCGCCGATCCCCTTCGGATGAGGACGCCTCACCGTGGGTGACCTGCTGGCCTTCGTGCTGAGCGGTCTGGTCTCTGGCGCGCTGTACGCGCTGCTCGCGACCGGGCTCGTCCTGTCGTACTCGGCTTCCGGACTCTTCAACTTCGCGCACGGCGCCACCGCCTATCTCTGTGCGCTCGCCTTCTACGAGCTCCACTCGGGCTTCGGCTGGCCCGCCGTGCCGACAGCGCTGCTTCTCGTGTGTGTCGTCGCGCCCGCGCTCGGCTGGGGCCTGGACCGGCTGATGTTCCGCAAGCTGGCCCGGGTCGGCGAGACGGCGCAGATCGTGGCCACGATCGGCCTGCTGGTCGCGCTGCCCGCGGCGGGGCTGTGGGTGGTCGAGCTCCTGGAGCGGGCCGGTGCCCCGGTCCAGCCCGCCGAGAACCAGTTCGGGCTCCCGGGTGTCGGCCCGAGCCCCGCCGTGTCCTGGCAGCCGCTCGACGGCGTCGGCATCGACTCCGACCAGCTGATCACCTGGGTCGCTACGGCCGTGGTGGCGGCCGGTCTGTGGGTCCTGCTGCGGCACACCCGGCTGGGGCTCCAGCTGCGGGCGGCCGTGGACAACCGCTCGCTGACGGAGCTGCGGGGCATCAGCGCGGACCGGCTGTCCTCGATCGCGTGGATGCTGTCCTCGGGCCTCGCGGGCCTCGCCGGGGTCCTCGCGACCCCGCTCCTGGGCCTCTCCGCCCACGACTACACGCTGTTCCTGTTCGTCTCCGCGACCGCGGCGGTCCTCGGGCGCTTCCTGTCGGTGCCGCTCGCGTTCGCCGGCGGGCTCGGACTCGGGGTGCTGCAGAACCTGGTGGCGGGGTACGCGTCGTTCGCCGAGGGCATCACCGGCTTCCGTACGGCCGTGCCGTTCCTGATCCTCTTCGGCGGCCTCGTCGTCCTGGCGCGGCGCCGGCGCGCGGCGGGCACGGCGGCCGCGGATCCGCCACCGGTCGACTATCTCGCCGGGAAGGGCCGGGGCCGCACATGGGGTGCGTGGGCCGTCGCGGGCGTGCTCCTCGCCACGGCCTTCTACACGGTCACCACGCCGTTCTGGTCCGGGATCCTCGCCCAGGGCCTCGCGGTCGGGCTCGTCTTCATGTCGTTCACGGTGGTCACGGGCCTCGGGGCGATGGTGTCGCTCGCCCAGGCGACGTTCGTCACCGGAGCGGCGCTCGTGGCGGGGCTCCTGATGAGCCGCGGCTGGCCCTTCGTGGCCGCGGCGGCGGTCGGCACGGCCACGGCGGCGCTGCTCGGCGCGGTCGTCGCCCTGCCCGCGCTCCGGCTCGGAGGCCGGTCGCTGGCGCTGGCCACGCTGGCCCTGGCGTTCCTGGCGGACCAGGTGCTGTTCCAGGTGGGGTGGTTGCGCAACGGGGACACGGGCTGGGAGATCCCGCGCCCCGTCCTCGGCCCGGTGGACCTCGGCGACGACCGGGCCCTCGGGGTCGCGCTGGTGGTGCTGTCCGGGGTGGTCGTGTGGCTGCTGACCTGGCTGCGCGGCTCCCGGTGGGGCCGGGCCGTGCTCGCGGTCCGCTCGGCTCCGGAGGCCGCCTCGGCGTCCGGCGTGTCGGTGGTACGGACGAAGCTCCTCGTCTTCGCGGTGTCGGCGGGCCTCGCCGGCTTCGGAGGCGTGCTGTACGCCTCGTACAACACCCGGATCACGGCGACGGACTTCACGGCGATGACGGGCCTGGTGTGGCTCGCGGTCGTGGTCGCCGCGGGGGTGCGGCGCCCGCAGTTCGCGGTGGTGGCCGGGCTGGTCTTCGCGGTGGTCCCGCATCTGATGGCGACCTATGTGACGGAGTCCGCGCATCTGCCCGTGATCCTGTTCGGGCTCGCGGGTCTGGCCCTCGCGAACGACCCGGACGGGTACTGCGCGGCGTGGCCCTCGCGGCGGGCGGCGCGGGCGGCCCGCGCGGCCCGGACGGTCGCTCCGGGGACGGTGGTACGGGCGGCGGGGCGGGGGGCGGCGGTACGGGAAGGGCCGCCGGTGCCGGAGCCCGTATCCGGATCCGAGCCCGAGCCCGTGCCCGTATCCGTACCTTTGCAAGGGCAGGCGCCCGCGCCCGCGCTCGCCCTGCGCGGCGTGCGTGCCGGGTACGGGGGCGCGCCGGTGGTGCACGGGGTCGACCTGGAGGTCCGCGCCGGGGAGGTGCTCGTGCTGCTCGGGCCCAACGGGGCCGGGAAGTCGACCCTGTGCCGGGTGGCCGCCGGCCTGCTCCGGCCGTCCTCCGGGACCGTACGGGTGGGGGGCCGGGACGCCACCGGGGACGGCACCGTCCTGCGGGCCCGGCGCGGCGTGCGGCTCGCACCCGAGGGGCGGGGGATATTCGCCGGGCTCTCCATCGAGGAGAACCTGGCCCTCCAACTGCCCGTGTCCGAGGACCGCGACGCCGTGTACACGCGCTTCCCGGCGCTCGCCGCCCGCCGCTCCGTCGCGGCCGGCTCCCTGTCCGGCGGCGAACAGCAGCTTCTCGCGCTCGCCCCGCTCCTCCAGCGCCCACCGGCCGTCCTGGTCGCCGACGAGCCCTCCCTCGGGCTCGCCCCGCGCGTCGTGGACGAGGTCTTCCGGCTCCTCACCGAGCTGCGGGCGAGCGGCACGGCGCTGCTCCTCGTCGAGGAGAAGGCGGCCGAGGTGCTCGGTGTCGCCGACACCGTCGCGTACCTCTCTCAGGGCGAGATCGCCTGGTCCGGGCCGCGGTCCGAGGTGGACACGGACCGGCTCGCCGAGGCCTATCTGGGGACGGGAGTCCGCCGATGACGCGTGCGATGCTCCACGCCGCCGGGGTCGACGTCCGCTTCGGCGGCGTCCACGCCCTGCGCGACGTGTCGATCTCCGTCCGTCCGGGAGAGGTGTGCGGTCTCATCGGGCCGAACGGCGCCGGAAAGACGACGCTGTTCGACGTCCTGTCCGGGATCCGGCGGCCCGACGGCGGGAGTGTCGTGTTCGCGGGCGAGGACGTCACCCGCCGCTCCCCCGTGTGGCGGGCCCGGCACGGCATCCGGCGGACGTTCCAGCGCCAGCAGCTCTTCGGGCAGCTGACGGTGGCCGACAACCTGATGGTGGCCCAGGACTGGCGGGGCGGGCTGCGGACCGGTGCGCGGCGCCACCGCGAGCGGGCCGCGACCGTGCTCCGCGCGTGCGGGGTCGACGCGCTCACGGACGCGTACGCCGGCGCGCTGCCGGTCGGGCAGGCCCGCATGGTCGAGCTCGCCCGGGCCCTCGCCGACCCGCCTCGCGTGCTCCTCCTCGACGAACCCGCCTCCGGGACGACCGCCGAGGAGCGCGGCCGGCTCGCCGCGGTCGTCCGCCACCTGGCCGAGGAGGAGAACTGCGCGGTGCTGCTCGTCGAGCACAACGTGCCCTTCGTGATGGAGCTGTGCTCGCGCGTCGTGGTCCTGGACCTCGGCCGGGTCCTGGCCGAGGGGACGGCCGCCGAGGTCCGGGCCGACCCTGCCGTACGGGAGGCGTACCTCGGCACGTCTCCGGGCGGCGCGGAACCCGAGAAGCCACGCGCCGAATTCCCGGCGGAATGCGAGGGGGACTGAGATCGTTGTCACGGGGAGTATCCCCAGACGACTGGGCGTACCCCCGACGATGTGAGGACCAAGCGCACGTGAGCACGGACAACAAGGTCCCTTCCCTCACCCTGAACAACGGCGTGCGGATGCCGCAGTTGGGCTTCGGCGTGTGGCAGGTGCCGGACGACGAGGCGGCGACGGCGGTGGCCACCGCCCTGGAGGCCGGCTACCGCTCGATCGACACGGCCGCGATCTACGGGAACGAGCGGGGCACCGGGCAGGCCGTGGCCGCCTCGGGGATCCCGCGCGAGGAACTGTTCGTCACCACCAAGCTGTGGAACAGCGAGCAGGGTTACGACGCGACGATGCGCGCCTTCGACGCCTCGCTCGACAAGCTGGGCCTCGACCATGTCGATCTGTACCTGATCCACTGGCCGCTGCCGTCGAAGGACATGTACGTCGACACGTACCGGGCGTTCGAGAAGATCCACGCGGAGGGACGGGCGCGGGCCATCGGCGTCTCCAACTTCCTGCCCGAGCACCTGGAGCGGCTGATCGGCGAGACGTCGGTCGTGCCCGCCGTCAACCAGATCGAACTCCACCCGCAGCTCCAGCAGTCGGCCTCGCGCGCGGCGCACGCCCGGTACGGCATCGCGACGGAGGCGTGGTCGCCGCTCGGCCAGGGCAAGGGGATCCTGGAGGTTCCGGCGATCGTGGCGATCGGGCGGAAGCACGGGCGGACGCCGGCCCAGGTGGTGCTGCGCTGGCACCTCCAGCTGGGGAACGTGGTGATCCCGAAGTCGGTGACCCCCTCGCGCGTCCGCGAGAACATCGACGTCTTCGACTTCACGCTCGACGCCGAGGACCTGGCGGCGATCGCCGCCCTCGACGAGAACCGCCGCATCGGGCCGGACCCGGCGGAATTCCACGTCGGCGCGTGAGTGAGGGGGAGGGGACGGTGAGTGGTGCCCCGGCGCCGGTCGAGGAGGGCCTCTACCGGGTACGGAACAGGGCGAGCGGGCTGCTGATGGAGATCTTCCAGGGGTCGGGCCGCAGCGGTGCCAAGGTGCAGCAGGGCGCCGAGAGCGGGACTCCCGGGCAGCACTGGCACATCGCGGCCGTGCCGAACGGCGGCGGGCTCTACCACCTGGTCAACGCGGCCAGCGGGAAGCGGCTCGACGTCATGAACGCGTCCACGGAGAACGGCGCGCTGATCCAGCAGTGGAAGCCGAACAACTTCGGCGCCCAGGAGTGGATCATCGAGCAGGATCTCCAGTCGCCGGGCACGGTGGCGCTGGTGAGCTTCGTCAGCGGTCTCTTCCTGGAGGTCGCCGACGGCTCGCGGGAGGCCGGCGCGTCCATACGGCAGTGGGAGGACACCGACTCCCCGTCCCAGTGGTGGCTGTTGGAGCCGGTGTCCTGACGCCTGCCGGCCGGGCCGTCAGCCCTTGCGGGCGGTGTGGACGGTCCGGGCCGTGAGGTGGAAGAGGTCCGTGCGGTGGTGCAGGGACCTCTCGTCGGCCGGGTCGAGGAGCCGGTCGAGCGTCTTGCGGTCGTCCGCGTCGATCCGGTCGCCGAAGCTGTCCCGCACGCGCTGGTAGTGCAGGACGGCCAACTCGCGGACGACCGGGGAGACGGGCGCGGGGACGTCCGTGAGGAAGGTGCGGGTGCCCGCGGGGGTGAGGCCGGCGGCGGTGAGGAGCGCCCGCCAGTCGTCCGGCTCGTCGACGGAGCCGGGTGTCTCGGCGCGCATCTCGGCGAACCGGTCGGCGTAGGCGGCGTCGAGGCGGGCTTCGAGGCCCGGCCGGCCGATGCCGATGTGCCAGGGCAGGTGACGGGTGGGCAGACCGCCCTCGACGAGGGCGATCAGGCCGCCGGGGCGCAGGATTCCGGCGAACTCCGCGAGCGCGGCCCGCTGGTCGCCGATGTGGTGCAGGGAGTTGCCCGCCCAGACGAGGTCGGCCTCGCCGAGGGTGCCGATGGCCTCGGGGAGTTCGGCGTGGAGGGTGGAGACGCGGGCGCCGAGGCCGCGGGCCGCGGCGCGGTCGCGGGCGCGTACGAGGAGTTCGTGGGTGGCGTCGACGGCGACGGTCTCGGCGGCCGGGAAGGCCTCCGCGAGCAGGCTGGTGACGACGCCGGGGCCGCTGCCGATGTCGAGGACGCGCCGGACGCCCTGGACCGGGACGAGGGTGCCGAGCCAGGCGGCGGCCTCGGCGTAGGCGGAGCTCGCGACCTCGGCTTGCCGCTCCAGGAGCGGACCGATCTGGTTCCAGTCCAGGTGGGTGCTGTCGTGGTGGTGGCCGGACCCGTGACCGTGGTCGTGCCGGTGATCGTGGTCGGATCCGTGGTCGGGTCCGTGGCCGTGGTGGGGTGCGCGCTGCTGTTGACTCATGGTTCCAGGGTGCGACGGGACCGCGGGATACGCGAGAAATGTTGCCGGTCCGGCAAAGACGAGGCGGTCTTGTTGCCGTCCGGGCGGCACGGCTCCCCACCCGTTCAGCTCGGGGCCGCTCGGCACCCGCTTGCTCAGTTCCGGGCGGCTCGGCGCCCGCCCCGCTCAGCTCCGGGCGCGGTGTTCCTGCGGGCTGAGGCCGCGCACTCTTTTGAAGGCGGCGCTCAGGGCGAACGCGCCGCTGTAGCCGACCTGCCGGGCGATCGCCTCGACGGTGGAGTCCGTCTCGCGCAGCAGGTCGGCGGCGAGCGCGAGCCGCCAGCCCGTGAGGTACGCCATCGGGGTCTCGCCGACGAGCTCGGCGAAGCGGCGGGCGAGCGCGGCCCGGGACACCCCCGACTTCGCGGCGAGCGAGGCGACGGTCCAGGGGTGGGCCGGGTCGTTCTGGAGCAGCCGGAGCGCCCGGCCGACCACCGGGTCGCCCATGGCCTTGTACCAGGCGGGCGCCTCGGCTCCCGGCCGGGAGAACCAGGCGCGGACGGCCGCGATGAGCAGCAGGTCGAGGACGCGGTCGAGGACGACGGTCTGGCCGGGTTCGTCGCGGGCGATCTCCTCGTCGAGGAAGGGCATCAGGGGGCAGCTCCACACGTCGGCGGGCAGGTGGAGCAGGGTCGGCAGGGCGTCGAGCAGCCGGCGGCCGACCTCGCCGTCCATGAGGTAGGTGCCGACGAGGATCGTGTTGCCGCCGTCCTGGGCGTTGCCCCAGGTCCTGACGCCCAGGTGCATGGTCTGGGCGAGCGTCTCCCCGCTGAGGGTGGTGCAGCGGCCGTCGGGGCCGATCCGGGCGCGGGGCGGCGCGTCGGGGGCGTCGGCGACGGTGTACGGCTCCGGGCCGCGGGCGATGGCGATGTCGCCGGGCCGCAGGAGGACGGGTTCGCCGGTGTCGGGCACCACCCAGGCCTCGCCCTCGGTGACGCACATGAGGCAGAGGGGCGCGCCGTCCTCGATGCGTACGGACCACGGCGGCGCCATGATCATGCGGAGCAGGAAGGCTCCCTTGGCTCGGGGCCCGTCGAGGAGTCCGGCGAGTGCGTCCATGGTCGGCAAGCGTACGGGCCCGGCGCGGCGGCGGTGAGACGGAGGCGTAGGTGGGTGAGACGGCGGAGCATGGGCGTGCGGGGTCGTGGGCGGGAGTCTTGACCCATGACGAAGAACACGAAGAACACGCAGAACACGCAGAACACGCAGAACGACCAGGCCCACAGCACCCGGACGGTCCTCGTGACGAGCGCCTCCGGCAAGACCGGGCGGCGCGTCGCCGAGCGGCTCGCGGCGCGCGGGGCGACGGTCCGTGCCGGGTCCCGCACCGGAACGACCCCCTTCGACTGGGAAGCCCCGGAGACCTGGGGTCCGGCGCTGCGGGGCGCGGACGCCGCGTACGTGGCCTACTACCCGGACCTCGCCGCCCCTGGCGCGGCCGAGGCGATGCGTACCTTCGGCCGGCTCGCGGCCGAGGGCGGGGTGCGGCGGCTGACGCTGCTGTCCGGGCGCGGGGAGCCGGAGGCGGTGGTGGCGGAGGAGGCGCTGCGGGAGTCGGCCGGCGGGGTCGGACTGACCGTGGTGCGGGCCTCGTTCTTCGCGCAGAACTTCTCGGAGGGGCTGCTCGCGGAGGGTGTCGCGGCGGGGTCTCTGGTCTTCCCCGCAGGTGACACGGCGGAGCCGTTCATCGACGTGGACGACCTGGCGGACGTGGTCGTCGAGACCCTGACGGCGGATGGACACGCGGGGCGGGTGCACGAGGTGACGGGGCCTCGGCCGGTGTCGTTCGCGGAGGTGGCGGCGGAGATCTCGCGCGCCTCGGGGCGCCCGGTGGTCTACGAGGCGGTGCCGGAGGCGGAGTACGCCGGGCTCCTCACGGGGTTCGGCCTCCCCGCGCCGGAGGCCGAGTGGCTCGCGGCCCTGTTCGCGACGCTCCTCGACGGACACAACGCCTCGACGACGGACGGGGTGAAGCGGATCCTGGGCCGCGATCCGCGCGCGTTCGCCGCGTTCGCGACGGAGGCGTGGGGCGGGTCGGGGGCCTGAGGGCACGGGGGATGGCTCACGCGTACCGCCGCGCGAGTGTCCGCACCGTCTCGGCGATGCGGGTGCGGAGGTCCTCGGGTGCCAGGACCTCCACCTCGGTGCCGAGCGCGAGGAAGGTGTCGTGGGCGTGTTCGGCCGATTCGACGGGAAGCGTGGCGCGGATCCAGTGGCCGTCGGGTTCCGGCGTGCCGGTCTCGGCGAGGGCCCGGGCGGCGGCGCCGGTCAGCCGGGCCGCGCCGGCGGCGGAGAGCCGGACGAGGGCCTCGCCCTCGTACAGCCGGGCGTGGAAGTCGGCCTGGCTCGCGCGCCAGTGGTCGGCGAGGTCGAAGCCCTCGGGGATGACGGCCTCGTCCTCGGTGACGGTGAGGTCGAGGATCTGGTCGACGCGGTAGGTGCGCGGCCCGGGTCCGGCGACCAGGTACCAGCGGCCGGCCTTGAGCACGAGTCCGTACGGATCGAGGCGGCGGTCGACGTCGGTCGGCGCCTTCCAGCGCCGGTAGCGGACCTCCAGGACCCGGCCGGTGCGGACCGCGTCGGCGACCCGCGACAGGAACGGGACCTCGTCGCCCTCGTCGTACCAGCCGGGGGCGTCGATGTGGAAGCGGGCGCGGAGTCGGTCGACGTGCTCGCGCAGCGGCTCCGGGAGTCCGGCGCGCAGTTTCAACTGGGCGTCCGCGAAGTGCGGTCCGAGCCCGAGCCCTTCGGCGGCGCCGGGCATGCCGGCGAGGACCAGGGCCTCGGCCTCGCGGGTGTACAGGTCGGTGAGGCGGGAGCGGTACCCGGTGAGGAGCCGGTAGCCGCCGCGGTGTCCGGCGTCCCCGTAGAGCGGCACCCCTGCGGCGTGCAGCGCGTCGACGTCGCGGTAGACGGTGCGGACGGAGACCTCCAGCTCCTCGGCGAGTTCGGAGGCCGTCATCCGGCCCCGGGTCTGGAGCAGCAGAAGGATCGAGAGGAGTCGGCTGGACTTCACTGACACAAGGTGTCAGTGAAGTGCTCCTACAGTCCAGCCATGGCTTTCGCGGAGAAGTTCCTCGTCTCGTTGCCGCCGGTGGAGATCGCCGGGCGGCACCTCAAGCGCTATCACGTCACCGCCGATCCTGCGGGCATCGAACCGGAGGTGGAGAAGGCGGCGTACGCGCTGCTGCCGGAGCTCCTGCCGCCGCTGGACGGCTCCCCGGCGGCGGGGTTCGTGGTGCTGCACCGGGGCGGTGACACCGGGGCGTACCTCAACGCGTACAGCTGGGTGTGGGACAACGTGCTCCACTTCGGCGGCGGAGCCGCCGGTCAGCACGCCCTCGACTGCCCCGACACGGATCCGACGCACTTCGTGCGGGTCGACCGCTCGTGGATCGGCTGTGTGTGGGAGCTGCTGCCGCTCGGGCACGAACGGAACGCCTGGGTGCGCCACATGCTGGTGCCGGACGTGCCGGATCTGGCCGGCTACCTCCGGGACGCGCTGCCCTCCGGGACGACGGGGGTGGCCGCGTGACCACCCAGGGGTTCGCGTTCCTCGACGGCCGGTGGAACGTCCGCAACCGGCGGCTCGCCGACTTCCTCGATCCGGAGAGCGGCTGGGAGGAGTTCGACGGGCACACGACGGGGCGGCTGTTCCGGGACGGCCTCGCGCACGCCGACGAGATCGTCTTCCCGTCGAAGGGGTTCAGCGGGCTGACGCTGCGGCTGTACGAGCCGGAGACCGGCGAGTGGACGCTGAACTGGTCCAGCAGCCGGACGGGGCGGCTCGACCCGCCGGTCAGGGGCCGGTTCGCGGAGGACGGGACGGGCACCTTCCACGGGACGGACACGTATGAGGGCCGCCCGGTCCGGGTGCGGTTCCGGTGGTCGGGGATCGGCCCGGACACGGCCCGCTGGGAGCAGGCGTTCGCGCCCGGCGACGCGGAAGGTGGCGGCTCGGGGGCCGGGGGCGCCGCGGCGTGGGTCACCAACTGGGTGATGGACTTCAGCCGCGCCTGACGAAGCGGGCCAGCCGGTAGCGGGGGTCGTCACGGGGGCGGTCCTGGTCCGGGAGGTCCGCGAGGGCGGCGGCGAGCGCGTCGACGGACGCCGTGTCGCCGTCGAACCAGGAGGCGAAGTAGCCGCTGCGCAGCTTCCGCACGGTGCCGCGCGGGGTGTTGCCCTGTCCGTGGCCGGTGAAGTGCGTGCCGGGGGCGGGGGCGAGACCGTGGGCGGCGGCGTGCCGGGTGATCCGGTCGGAGCGGTCGGAGGCGGAGTCCGCGGAGCGGTGGGGGCGGAGGATCGCGTCGATGTCGCTGCCGACGTCGTGGGCGGCGTCCTTGTCGACGGTGGCGATCAGGACGCCGCCGGGGCGCAGGACGCGGGCCGCCTCGGCGACGATCTCCGGTGCGAAGGGGACGAGGTGCAGCAGCCAGACGGCGGAGACCGCGTCCAGGGAGGCGTCGGGCAGCGGCAGTCGCCGGGCGTCGGCGCGGACGGTCCGGCCCGGCAGGCGCCCGGCGGCCGTCCGCAGCATCGCGCGGGCGGCGTCGGCCCCGTACACGCGCAGACCGGGGCGGGTGAGGCGCTCGGTGACGAGGCCGGTGCCGCAGGCGAGGTCGAGGAGTGTGCGGGCGCCGGGCGGCACGAGGCGCAGCACGGCCTCGGCGGCGGCCTCGGCGCGGGGCACGCCGCCGCGGGTCCTGTCGTAGTGCGCCGCCTCGGCCTCGTAGTCCAGCACGGTGTCTGCCATGCCGATGATCATACGGAGGGAAGGCCGGGGGCCGGCGGGTCAGTTGGCGCCGTGGCCGGGGGCGATCGCCTCCACGCGCTCCGCGAGCTCGAAGTCCTTCTCGGTGACGGTCCCGCCGGCGGAGTGGGTGTTCACGGACAGCGCCACGGTGTTGTAGCCGAGGGTCAGGTCGGAGTGGTGGTCCAGCTCCTGCTGGATCCGGGCCACGTGCACGACCAGGGCGGTCGCGGCGAAGTGGTCGCCGAGCCGGTACGCGCGGTGGAGGCGGTCACTGTCGACGGACCACCCGGGGAGCTCCCGCAGACGGTCCTCGATCTCCTTCTGCGACAACGGCTGTGTGGGCACGGTGGTGCTCCCTCCGGTCAGGTGGTGCGCGATGACGGACAGGGTCCCCGGGAAAGCTACCCGGGTCCCCCTCTGGGATACCGTCTGACCATGACAACTGTCGTGAGCGACACGGGGGTAGGGCCGCTGCTGCGCGGATGGCGTGAGCAGCGGCGGCTGAGTCAACTGGAGCTCGCGCTGCGGGCCGACTCCTCGGCGCGGCACATCTCCTTCGTGGAGACGGGCCGGTCCCGGCCGAGCGAGGAGATGGTCCTGCGGCTCGCCGAGCACCTGGACGTGCCGGTGCGGGACCGTAACGCGCTGCTGCTCGCCGCCGGTTACGCCCCCCGGTACACGGAGTCGCCGCTCGGCGCCCCGCACCTGGAGGTGCTGCGGGAGGGCATCGAGCGGCTGTTGCAGGGGTACGAGCCGTATCCGGCGTTCGTGGTGGACGGCTCGTACACGGTGGTGGCGGCCAACCGGGGCATCGGGCTGCTGCTCGACGGACTGCCGGAGCATCTGCTGGCCCCGCCGCTGAACGCGATGCGGCTCACCCTCCACCCGGAGGGCCTGGCGCCGCGGATCCGGAACCTGCGGGAGTGGCGGGGGCATCTGCTGGCGCAGATGGAGCGGCAGATCGCGCTGGCCCGGTCGGAGGCGCTCCGCGAGCTGTACGAGGAGGTGGCGGCGTATCCGCTGCCACCGGGCGCGGAGGCGGAGAGCGAGCCCGACCCGGAGCCGTATCCGTACATCGCGCTGCCGATGCGGATCGAGCACGACGGGCGGATCCTGTCGTTCGTGTCGTCGATCTCGACGTTCAACACGCCGATGGACGTGACCGTCGCCGAGCTGGCCATCGAGACGCTGCTCCCGGCCGACGCGGAGACGGTCGCGTACCTCCAGTCCCTGGCGGCGGCGCTCAGCGAGTAGCCGTGAGGGCGCGCAGGGCGGTCCACTGGAGCAGGGCGAAGCCGGCGACGGTGACCGCCTGCATCGGTGTCCACAGCAGTCCCGCGGTGGTCGGCTCCAGCCAGGCGAAGAGGGCGACGACGCTGAGGACGGCCCAGAGGACGTTGAGGTCGACGACGAGCTTGACGCCGAGGGCCGGGGGCTTCGGGCGGCTCGCGAGCCAGGCGACCCCGGCGGCGTACGCGGCGAGGAAGAGGCCGAGTTCGAGCAGGAGGGCCGCGTCGATGCCGAGGAGCTCGCCGAGGGGGCCGGAGGCCGTGAGGTAGGCGAGTCCGTTGGCGCCGGTGACGACGGCGTCGAGGGCGAGGAAGCGGCGCAGCGCGGTCATGGGCTGAGCGGTGCGGGAAATACCGGTGAGCAGGGCCTGGGACATGGCGGATCACCCTTCATGGGGGACGTTCGTACAGGTGGTGGGACCGGAGCCCGAGCGGAGTGCGCCGCCCGGGTTCCGGTGTTCATGAGCATGCCGGGCGGCCGGGGAGGGGTCGATTACCCGCGAGGTAATGCCGGACTCCGGACAGCCGTGTCACCGCGTCCCCGGCGTGAGTAGTCTTCGCGCCGGTGGCCGGAACCGGTCGCCGGGAGGGGGAGACGGCACATGGCATGGAACAGGGAACGGGCCCTCGTCGTGGCCACCGGTGACGATCATCGGGTGACGCCCGCGGAGCTCTTCTTCGACCTCGTGTTCGTGTACGCGATCACACAGGTCACCGCCCTGATGGCGGCACGTCCCTCGCCGGTGGCGGTGGTCGGCGGGATGGTCGTGCTCGCGCTGCTCTGGTGGTGCTGGTGCTGCTTCGCGTGGTTGGGGAACGTCGTACGCGCCGATTCCGGCGGGGTGTTCGCGGTCCTCGTCACCGTGATGGCCGTCGTCCTGATCGTCTCGCTCGCCGTACCGGAGGTCTTCGCGGACGAGCCCGGCGGGCTCTCGGCCCCGTTGGTGTTCGTCCTCTGCTACGGCGCGGTGCGCGTCCTGCACCTGGCCTCGTACTGGGTCTCCAGCCCGGGGGACGCGGCGCTGCGCGCCACGCTGCGCCGGACGGCGCTGGTGTCCGTGCTGCCGCCGCTCGTGCTGCTGCTGATCGGCAGCGCCTACAGCGGGAGGGTCCAACTCCTGCTGTGGATCAGCGCGGTGGCCGTCGACTACGGCGGCATCTGGGTCACCGGCTCGTCCGGCTGGCGGGTCACCTCCCCCGGGCACTTCGCCGAGCGCCACGGGCTGATCGTGATCATCGCGCTCGGCGAGTCCATCGTGGCGATGGGCGTCGGCGTCTCCGGCTTCCCGCTGACCTACGCCGTCCTCGGCGCCTCGGCCGCCGGGCTGCTGCTCGCGGCCGCGCTGTGGCGGCTGTACTTCCGGCAGCTCGGCGAGGCGGCCGAGCACCGGCTCGCCGGGCTCGACGGCGACGACCGCACCCGCTTCGCCCGGGATGTGTACACCTTCCTGCACCTGCCGCTGGTCGCGGGCGTGGTGCTCTGCGCGCTCGGCATGAAGAAGGTCCTCCAGCAGGTCGCCGACACCGGCCACTACGGCCTCGCCGAGCCGCTGCACGGGGTCGTGGCCTGGTCCCTGACCGGCGGTGTCGGCGTCTTCCTGCTCGGCGCCGCCGCGATCGTGCTGCGCACGACGGGCCGGCGGCCGCTGGCCCTGGCCGTCGGCGGGGTGGGCTGCCTCGCGGCGGGTCCGCTCGTCGGGCTGGTCCCGGCCCTGCCGGCGCTCGTGGTCCTCGCGACGACGACGGCGGTGCTCGTCGCGCTGCACGGCCGGCGGGGCCCGGCGGTGCTCACGGCCGCGGAGGCGTGACCGCTCCGGCTCACGGTGCTCACCTGACGCGGGCGTTCACCTGGCGCCGGCGTTCAGTAGGCCGCCTTGCGGTGGCGGATGAAGGCGCGCAGGCGGTTCGTGTCGGCGGCGGTCCAGTCGGGCGGCGGGAGGACCGCCGCCCAGCCGTCGGCGGCGCCGGCGCCGTACCGGTGGCCGTGCGGGGCGTCGACGCCGTAGGAGACGGTCATGTCGACGGAGGTCTGCCAGAAGGCGACGAGGGGGAACCAGCTGATCTCGGGGGTGACGTCGGGGCCGAGCGGTTCGTCGAGCCATTCGGGGCGGTCGAGGAGCAGTTCGGGCGACCACCAGACGACGGGGTCGGAGGCGTTCTGCAGGTAGACGGCGCGGGGGCGTTCCCAGGCGGTGGTGGGGCGTTCGAGGTCGGTACGGGGGAACTGCGCGAAGCGGATGTGGGCGCCGCCGCGGTACTCGGGGCGCCAGACGGGGCTTCGGGGGTCGCGGTCGCGGCGGATCTCCCGGGAGATCGGGGAGAAGTGCGGGGCGCCCATGAGGAGGGCGCCGTCGGTGCCGGCGAGGAGCGCGTCGGCGGTGCCGAAGGAGGCCTCGACCGCGTAGGCGCCGAGGCTCTCGCCGGTGACGACGAGCTTCGGCCGCCGGTCGGCGGGCACGGAGTCGAGGCGGGCGCGGACGGCGTCGAGGAGGGCCCGGGTGGCCTGCCCGGCCTTCTCCTTGTCGACGAGGAAGGAGACCCAGCTCGGGAGGTACGAGTACTGGACGGCGACGATCGCGGTGTCGCCGCCGTACATGTACTCCAGGGCCTCGGCGACGTTCGGGTCGATCCAGCCGGTGCCGGTGGTCCCGGCGACGGCGAGGACGGCGCGGTCGAAGGCGCCGGTCCGTTCGAGTTCGCGGACGGCGAGGCGGGCCTGGGCGGCGAAGGGGCGGTCGTCCGTGAAGGCGGCGGGCAGCGCGGAGGGTACGTAGACGCGGACGGGTTCGCGGGCGGGCCGGCCGGTCCAGGCGGTGAGGGCCGTGCGGGTGGGTGTGGAGCCGGTGAAGTTGCGGCCCTGGTAGCCGAGGTCCTGCCAGGGGATGAGGGAGCCGGGGCCGCCGGAGACATGACGGGACACGGGGCGCCGGATGCCGTCCTTGGTGCCGCGGTTGGTGGCCTCGGCGATGCGGTCGGCGAGGTCGACGACGCCCCGGTCGAAGACGACGTCGCGGACGCCGACGAGGACGACGAGAGCGGAGAGGGCCGCGCCGACGGCGTAGGCGACGGGGCGGGGCAGGAGCCTGCCGAGGAGCCGGATCAGGGTGACGGCCCCGAGCCGTACGGAGCGGGCGACGAGGAGCGCGGCGAGCAGGAGGCCGAGGGCGATCAGCGCGATCATCGGTGTGTGCCAGGTGAGGGTCGGCGGCAGCCCCTGGAGGACCCGGAGCTGACGCTGCATCCGGGCGCTCTCGGAGATGAGCCAGACGGCGAGGACCGGGCTGAGCAGCCAGTACGCCTGCCAGCAGCGGGTGCGGACGCGCTCGCCCGGCCGCGTGCGGATCAGAGCCCGGAAGAGCCAGGCGAGGGAGGAGCCGAGGGCGTAGCCGATGGCGGCGGTGATGCCGCCGACGATGCCCTGGAGGTACCAGGGGCGGGGCACGAGCGAGGGGGTGAGGCTGGACCAGAAGAAGACGGTGGCTAAGCAGAGCGCGGTGAGGTCGGGCCAGCGGCGGATGCGGTACGAGGCGTCGGGGCGGTCCCAGTAGGGGCGCCGTGCGAAGGCGAGGAGCCGGTCGGCGGCCCGGGCTGTGACGTTGGTGGTGCCCGGGGCTGGGGTGCTTGTGATGCTTGTGGCTCCGGTGGCGCCGGGGGACGCGGCCGTCTCGATGTCGGGGCCCGGGCCGGACGCGGGTCCGGCGGACCGATCGGGGCTGGTGTTCCGGTCGGTCGAGGTCATCCGATCAGCCTCGTACGTCCGCACACCGGTCCGCAAATCGTATTTCCGCCGGGGTCCGCGTCGGCCCGTGGAGCCGCGTGTCCGCGCGTTCAGGCGGCGCGTGTCCGTGGGTTCAGCGCGCGGGGTCCTCCCGGGGGGCGGGCGGCTCGGTCACCGGGGAGGGCGCCGGTTCGGCGGGCTCGGCGGAGCGGCGGTCGGCGCGCTGGGCGCGGGAGGCCTCGGCGCGCAGCAGGGCCTGGAGGACGGCGTACGGGTCGACGGGCATGGCGGAACTCCTCGTGGGGGGTGATGTCGGGGCGTGCTGCCGGGAGGTGCGGACCTCTCAGCAGCGCATCACCACGCGCCGGGGCGCGTCGCCGCGCGGGGCGGGTACGGGAGCGGGGGCGGCGGTACGGGAGCGGCGGCCGGCCGTACGGGGGCGCCGGGCGCCCGGGGCGGGCCGGACGCGCGTGCGGTGCCGCCGGGCCCGGCCGGGGAGCCCCGCCTCGGCGGCGGCCGGGTCGAAGGTCTCGGCGCCCGCGTCGGAGGCGGGGGCCGCGGCGGCGGCGCGGAGTTCGGCGCCGCCGGTCAGGGCGCCGGCCGCGCCCGTACCGAGGAGGGCGGTGAGCACGAGGAGAAGCACGGCCCACCGGCGCGCGCCCGGCGCGGGGCGCGTCCGGCGGCCCGCCGGGGTGGCGGGTTCCGCGGTCGGTCCGGGCACGGGGCTCACGGAGTTCCGTACTGCCCCGTGGGGGTCCGCCTGCGGCGCTCGGGGCCCGAGATCCGCCCGGGCGGCCTACGGCCGGGCCCCGGATTCACCGCACCGGCCGCGCGAGCGGCAGCGTGCCGGAGCCGCCGACCCGTCACGGCGGCGCCAGCCCGCCCGTCACGCCTGTCACGCCTGTCACGCCTGTCACGCCTGTCACGCCTGTCACGCCTGTCACGGCGCCGACGCCCCGTCCGTCACGGCTGTCACGGCTGTCACGGCTGTCACGGCTGTCACGGCTGTCACGGCGACGACGCTCCGCCCGTCACGGGCGCGGCAGCCCGCCCGTCACCCCCGGGCCGCGCCTTCCGCCGTCGCCGCCGCGCGCTGCTTGCGGGCCGACATCCACGCGTACACGAGCACGCCGGCGAAGAGGAAGAGGACGCCCTGGTAGACGGCCGCGTAGCCGGAGCCGGCGACGAGCCAGAGGGAGAAGCCGAAGGCGGCGAGGGCGAGGACGGCGTCGCGGACGAGCCGGGAGCGGTGGACGCGGTCGGCCTGTCCGGAGAGCAGGAAGTAGATCTGGGCGGCGGTGGAGAGGAGGTAGGGGACGGTCGCCGTGAAGGTCGTGACGAGGACGAGGATCTCGAAGACGCCCTGGGTGCCGGCCGTGTAGTTGTAGACGGTGAGCAGGGAGGCGAGGACGACGGTGACGCCGACGCCGACCGTCGGGACACCGCGCCGCTTGTGGGCGAAGACCTTCGGGAAGAGTCCGTCGCGGGCGGCCGCGTACGGGGTCTGGGCGCTGAGGAGCGTCCAGCCGTTGAGCGCGCCGACCATCGAGACGAGCGCCATGCAGGCGATGGCGCTGCCGCCCCAGGAGCCGCCGAACATGACGTTCACGGCGTCCGAGAAGGGGGCGGAGGAGTCGACGAGCCGGTCGTGGGGGACGGTGCCGAAGACGGAGAGCGTGCCGAGGAGGTAGATCGCCGCGGCGCCGAGCGTGCCGAGGATGGTGGCGCGGCCGACGTTGCGGCGGGGGTCGCGGACCTCTCCCGCGCTGACGGCGGCGGACTCGACGCCGAGGTAGCTGAAGAGCAGGATCGCGGCGGAGGCGGAGATCGCGCCCAGCGCGCCACCCTCGCTCGCCCGGAAGGGACCGAGGTTGGCGCTGTCGAAGAAGAAGAGTCCGCCGACGGCGACGAGCAGCAGGGGGACGAACTTGAGGACGGTGGCGACGAGCTGCACGGCGCCGACGTACCGGGTGCCGGCGAGGTTGGCGAGGGCCGGGAGCCACTGGAGGACGAGCGCGGCGGCGATGGTGGCGGCCTTCGACTCGTGGACGGGGATCAGGACGTCGAGGTAACCGACGGCGGCGACGGCGAGGGCGGCGTTGGAGACCCAGGTGGTGATCCAGTACGACCAGGCCGCCAGGAATCCGGCGAAGTCACCGAAGGCCTCGCGGGCGTAGACGTACGGTCCGCCGGTCATCGGGTGGCGCCGGGCGAGGCGGCCGAAGACGAGGGCGAGGGCGATCGCGCCGAGGGTGAGGACGCCGAAGGCGACGAGGCTGATCGTGCCGTAGGGGGCGACGGAGGCGGGCAGCAGGAAGATGCCGCCGCCGATGATGTTGCCCATGACGAGGGCGGTCGCGACGGGGAGTCCGAAGCGCCGGGAGTGCCGACTGCCGCTGGTGGTGCCGGTCGCCGCTTCGCGTCCGGCTGCCGCTTCGCGTCCGGTCTGTGGAGTTGTGGCCGTGCTCATGAGGTGGTGCGCCTTCCGTCGTACAAGCGCGGACATCGTCCGGTAACGACGAACAAGCGTCCAAATCAGCGGTTTTTGTCCTGTACGACCACATCATCAACCGGAAGATCTGATTCCGATCGGCTCGTCGGCGAGGAAATCTCCAGCGCCGGCCCCAGCGGCACCTGCGGCCCCGTGGACTCCCGCAGCCAGCGGCGCAGGACCCGGTGGACCCGCTCCGCGCCGACCAGCTCCTCCCCCGCGCCGACCGGTGCCGACAGCTCCGGCGGCGACAGCAGGAAGGGGTGCGACTGCTCGCCGCCGAGCCCGCCGTGCGAGCCGATCTGCTCCTCGAAGGCGTGCACGGTGCCGGTCGCCGGGTCGTACATCGAGTTGACCATGATGTCCGCGACGTGCGGGAAGCCGTCCGTACGGCGCACGGCGGCCGCCGCGCCCCGACCGAAGACGGCCAGCGGCCCCTCGTCGGCGAGCTCGGCGACCGGCACCTCCACGCCGTCGCGGCCGAGGACGAGCGAACCGTGCTCGGCGCTCGCCACGAGCACGAAGCCGACGCCCGGGTGGTGGGCGAGGGTGCGCAGGAGCGCCGGGTGGCGCCGGTCGATCTCCTCGCGGGTCATCCGGTGCGGCACGTCGGGGAAGGAGATCAGACCGAGGTTGCCCGAGGCGAGGACCAGCGGCTCGGAGGGCTTGGCGGGCAGCTCCTTCGCCGTCTCGCCGTTCTCGTCGAGGGGTCGGTGCAGGGCGCTGCGCAGCGCGTCCCTGGCCGCGTCGCGCGCCTCCGAGCCGCTGCGGGTGCGCCGGACGCGGCGCGGCACCGGCAGCCCGCACCCGGCCCGTACGAGCTCCTTGAGCGAGAGGCCGTACGCCGACTCGAAGGTCTCGCCCGGGCTCTGTCCGTGGTCGGAGAGGAGCACGATCCGGTACGGCCGCGGGGCGTGCTCGACGACGGTGGCGATCAGCGCGATCGCGCGATCGAGGCGGCGCAGGACCTGGTCGGTGTCCCGGCCGTGCGGGCCGGAGTGGTGGGCCACCTCGTCGTACGCGACGAGGTCGGCGTAGACGGCGGTCCGGCCGGCCAGCATGTCACCCATCACGGCGGAGACCACGACGTCCCGCTCGACGACCGTCGCGAAGGCGCGGACGAAGGGGTACGTGCCGCCGCGCGAGACCCTCGGGGTCTCGCGGCGCAGCCGCGCCCGGGTCGACTGGCACATCTCGCGGACGCACTCGGTGACGAGCGAGCCGGCGGTACGGACGGCGTTGGCGGGGTCGGAGAAGTACGCGAAGTAGCCGGCCCGGGAGCGGTTGCGCCGGCCGCGCCGGGCCGCCATCGACAGGACCAGGGCGAGCTGGTCGGCGCCCCCGCTGAAGAGGTTGCCGCGGGAGGCGCCGTCGAAGGTGAGCAGCCCGCCGTCCCCGGTGCGGCGCACGGCCCGCCGCTGGAGCTCCACGGCGCTGGCGGGGCGGTTCGACACCATGAGCCGGCCGGTGTCCTTCTCGTACCAGCGGAAGGCGGGCACGTCCTCGTTGGAGCCGTGCAGGATGCCGAGCTGGCTGGCGCCGGTCTGGCTGGACCAGTCCGTGCGCCAGGGGGTGAGCCGGTGGCCGGTGTCGAGCCAGCCGGCGACGGTCGGCATGAGGCCGTCGGCGACGGCGGCGCGCAGCACGTGGTGGCCGACGCCGTCGAGCTGGAGGAAGACGGTGCCGGGGGCGGCCTCCGGCGCGTCGTCGGGGTCGCGGGGCCGGGTGCGGCCGGTGAGCCGGTAGAGACGGCGGCGGTAGGCGTCGTCGTCGCGGACGGCGAGGGCCGTGGCGGTGGCGGAGGCGACGGCGGACATGACGGCGGCGACCACGACGGCGGTCTCGGGATCGGCCGCGCCGCGCCCGTCGGGGATCAGCCAGAGCGCGACGAGCAGCAGCGAGCCGTTGAGGAAGAACACCAGCAGGCCGAGGACGAGGGCCGGGACGAGGAGGAGGGCGCGGACGATGACCGGCCAGACGAGCGCGCCGAGCAGGCCGAAGGCCCCCGCGGCGGCGGCGGCGGTGACGGCCGTTCTCGTCATGCTGTCGCCGTCCGCGGACTGGAGCTCGAAGTCGGGCAGCAGACCGGCGAGGACGAGCATCGTGAGCGTGGACACCGCCCAGACCGCGATCATCCGCAGTACCGCACGCCCCGTGGTCCGCCAGCGGCCGGCGCCACCCCATCGCCCGTCTCCCACGCCAGATTCACCTTTCGCCCGTTTCCTGCCTCAAGCGTGGCACAACGCCCACGGCCGGGACGGCGAACGGGTGGCGGTGAACGGCCCGGGTGTGTCAGGTCGCGCCCTCGCGCGTCGCACGGTACGGAAGGGTCAGGAGCCGTCGTAACCGGCGGTGGGCATGGAGAGCCGCCGGTGCAGGCCGGCCTTGGCGGCCGCGTCGTAGGCCGGTTCGTCGCGGTCGACGGTCTCGATCCGCACCCCGCGGCGCTCGCACTCGGCGCGGAAGCCGGGCACCGAGGTCAACGCGCGGGCGAGGACCCGTTCGTTGGCGGCGACGAAGACGTCGACCTCCCCCGCCTCGACGTCCTGCCACAGGGCGGCGTGGTCGGGACGGATGCCGTAGAACAGGAGTTGGCGGGCGACCACGTACCCCTTGTCGACGGCCCAGCGGGCGCACAGCTCGTGCTGGCCGCGCGTGTCCACCAGGAAAGGGTCGCTGTCCAGCTCTTCGAGCGGGGTGAGGCTGGCGATCGCCGCCACCCGAACATCGTCCATGGACCGACCCTACTGGGGAACAGCACGGCCGAACATCCTCCGGAGCACGCTCCGGACATTTACCCTCGTTACGGAGTTACGGAACGGTCGCGGACATCGGGACGCGGCGGCCGAACCCGCCGAGGACGGACGACGGAAGGCGGCATGCCGGTGGAGGTCACCTGGTGGGGTCACGCGACCTGCACGGTCGAGGACTCCGGGGTCCGCTTCCTCACCGACCCGCTGTTCGCGCGGCGGCTCGCCCATCTGCGGCGGCGGCGCGGCGCCCTGCCGTCGCCCGAGGCCGGCCGCGCCGAGGCCGTGCTCGTCTCGCACCTGCACGCCGACCATCTGCACCTGCCCTCGCTGGCCACGCTCGCGCCGGGGACGCGGATCGTCGTGCCGCGGGGGGCGCCCGCCGCCGTACCGGGGCTGCGCAGGCTCGACGGGAACGGGCTGCGGCTGACCGAGGTCGAGCCCGGTGACACGGTGACGGTCGAGGGCGTGACGGTACGGGTCGTGCCGGCGCTCCACGACGGGCGGCGCCTGCCGGTGGGGCCGCACCGCTCCCCCGCCCTCGGGTACGTCGTCGAGGGCGAGGCGCGGACGTACTTCGCCGGGGACACCGGTCTCTTCGACGGAATGGCGGAGGCGGTGGGCCCGGTGGACGTGGCGCTGCTTCCGGTGGGCGGCTGGGGCCCGTACCTGGGCCACGGGCACCTCGACGCGGGCCGGGCGGCCGAGGCGCTCGCCGCGCTGTCGCCCGCGGCCGCGGTGCCCGTGCACTACGGCACGTACTGGCCGATCGGGCTCGACGGGGTCCGGCCGCACGAGTTCCACGCGCCGGGGGACGAGTTCGTCCGGCACGCGGCGCGTCTCGCGCCGAAGGTGGCGGTGCACCTGCTGGCCCACGGTGAGCGGGTGCGGCCCGAGGTCGCCCGGTGATCGACGGTCTCGTCCGGATCGCCGGGGCGGTGCGCGAGCTGCCGCCCGAGTCGACGCAGCAGGCGGTCGGCTACCCCTCCCTCTTCCTGCTCGTGGCACTGGGCTCGCTGGTGCCGGTCGTCCCGACGGGCGCCATCGTCAGTTCGGCGGCGGTGGTCGCCTTCCACCAGACCTCGCCGCTGTCGTTGCTCTTCGTGTTCCTGGTGGCGGCGTTCGCCGCGTTCCTGGGGGACGTGGCGCTGTACTGGCTCGGGCAGCGCGGGGTCCGTTCCCGCAACGGCTCGCGGTGGCTGGCGGCGCTGCGGGGCCGGGTGACGCCGGAGCGGCTGGCGCAGGCGCAGGCGCGGCTCGACACCCATCAGGTGTCGGTGCTGGTGCTGTCCCGGCTGATGCCGGCGGGGCGGATCCCGGTGATGCTGGCGTGTCTCCTCGCCCAGATGCCGCTGCGGCGCTTCGCGCGGGGGGACGTGGCGGCGTGCCTCGCGTGGGCGGCGACGTACCAGCTGATCGGGATCCTGGGCGGTTCGCTCTTCCCGGAGCCGTGGCAGGGAGTCGTGGCGGCGGTGGGTCTCACGGTGCTGGTCAGCGCCGTCCCGGCGCTGTGGCGGCGGGTGCGGGGGACACGGGGGGCTTCGGGCCGGAAGGCCGCGTCGGGTGGCGTCTCGGGGCCCTCAGGGAGCCAGCACCCGTGAGGCGCCGACCGGGAGGTCCCACAGGTCCTCGCGGGGCAGTCCCGCCTTCTCCCAGGCGGCCCTGACCCGGGTGAGGGGTTCCAGGACGGGTTCGGAGGAGAGGACGAAGGTCGCCCAGTGCATGGGGGCCATCCGGCGCGCCCCCAGGTCCTGGTGGGCGCGGACCGCTTCCTCGGGGTCCGTGTGGACGTCGCTGAGCCACCAGCGCGGGTCGTAGGCCCCGATCGGGAGCAGCGACAGGTCGATGCCGGGGAAGCGGCGGCCGATCTCGGTGAACCAGTGGCCGTACCCGGTGTCCCCCGCGAAGTGGACGCGGCGGCCCGACGGGTCGGTGAGCACCCAGCCGCCCCACAGGGAGCGGCAGGTGTCGAGGAGGGTGCGCTTGGACCAGTGGTGGGCGGGGACGAAGTCAAAGCGCACGCCGTCGAGTTCGGCCGCCTCCCACCAGTCGAGCTCGGTCACGCGGCCGAACCCGCGGCGGGTGAACCAGCGGCCGAGCCCGGCCGGGACGAACACCGGGGTGTGCCGGGGCAGTCGTCTGAGGGTGGGGGCGTCGAGGTGGTCGAAGTGGTTGTGGCTGATGACGACGGCGTCGACGGGCGGCAGGTCCTCCCAGCGGACCCCGACCGGGGTGAGGCGGGCCGGGGTGCCGAAGATGCGACGCGACCAGACGGGGTCGGTGAGGACGGTGAGTCCGCCGAGGCGGAGGATCCAACTGGCGTGCCCCGCCCAGGTGACGGCGAGGGTGTCCGGGCCCGCGGAGGGCAGCGGTCCCGGCTCGAAGGGGAGCAGGGGGATGTCGCGGAGGCCTTCGGGGCGGGGGCGGACGGCGCCCTCCCGGGCCAGCCGCGCCATGGCGCGGACGCCGGGGAGGGGGGCGGTGAGCCGGTCGGCGAAGGTCCGGGGCCAGTCCGCGCGCAGCCGGCCGATCGGCTGGAGTACGCGGGTGGGTGCCGGAGCGGGGGCGGGGGCCGCGACGGGATCGGCGGGGTACGGGGTCGCCTGTGCGGCCCGGGCGGGGTGTGCCGTCCGTTCGGTCATCTGCGGGCTCCGTCCTGCGCGGCTCGTACGGGGTGGGCGGGGTGGCCCGGGCGGCCTGGGCGGTTCATCGGAGTTCCTCCAGGGCTCCCCCGAAGTCCGTCAACGCGCGCTCCACGTGCGGGAGTTCCTCGGGGTTGCGGGACCCGAGGGTCTCGGCGCGCTCCTCCTCGGTACCGCCCAGGAACATGTCGGTGCCGAACCGGGCGCGCAGGGCGCCGAGTTCGTCGCCGAAGCGGTGGCCGCCGGGCGCGGGTGCGCCGAGTCGCGCGGTGAGGTGGCTCTCCAGCTCCAGGGAGTCGGTGACGCCGCGGGCCGCGAGCCCTGACCTCAACCGGCCGAGGTCCACGTACAGATGGCGTCCCGCCTGCGGAGGCCGGGAGAGCGCCCCGGCGGCGAGGGCGGTGCGGTGCGCGGCGGCGGCGAGCCGGCCGTGGACGGTGGCGGCGCGCCGGACGCGTACGGTCACGTCCTCGGGTTCGTCGAGGGCGTGCGCGGCGGCGGGGGCTACGGGGCCCGGGACGACGGCGCCGAGGGCGGTGAGGACGTCGAGGACGCGGGCCCTGCGGTCGGTCCAGCGGTCGGCGCGGGACGGGTCGGTGGGCGGGAAGCGGGCGACGGCGCAGGGCCAGGCGGCCGGGGTGAGGGGGGCGCCGCCGAGGTCGGTGAGGACGGTGACGTCGTCCGGGCACATCTCGGCGGGGCTGAGGAGCACGGTGTCGTGCGGGTGGTGGAGGGTGTCGCGCCAGGTCTCGTCGCTGATGACGTGGAGCCCCTCGGCGACGGCGGCTTCGCAGGCCTCACGGACGATCTCGGGCGGGGCGACGGTGGCGGTGGGGTCGTCGGCGACGGAGAGCAGCAGGACCCGGGGGTCGCCGCCCTCGGCGCGGACCCGCCGGACGGTCTCCAGGAGGGCATACGGGTCGGGAACGCCGCCGCACTCGGCGGGCGTGGGCACGTGGTAGGCGGGGCGGCCGAGGAGGCGGGCCTGCGGGGTCCACCAGGCGGGGCACGGGCGGGGCAGCAGCAGGTCGCCGCCGTGCGCGGCGATCAGGGCGAGGAGGAGGGCGGGGGCACCGGGGGCCGCGACCACGTCCTCGGCGTGCGTCCGCAGGCCGCGGCGCCACCAGTAGCCGGCCGCCGCCTCCCGTAGGACGGGGCCGCCGCCCGGCGGCTCGGGGGCGGTCCGTCCGGCCGCGGCGGCCAGGAGGGCCGCGAGCCCGGGGAGGACGGGCAGTCCCGTGTCGGGCGCGGGAGGGCCGTAGCGCACCGGGCCTCGGCCTTCCGGAGCCGTGTGGCGCATGTCCCGTACCTCCTGAGCGCACGGGGGCACCGGGAACGGCACCCCGAGCCCTTTATACGAAGATCCGGACGCTTTCGCCGCCCCAGGAGGCGCTTCGGGTGCCACCCGGCCACCGCTCCGGTCACTACTGGGGCCATTGCCCGGCCACTGCTCGGGCAACCGCTCAGGCAGTCGCTCGGGCGACCGCTCGGGACCGCTCAGGCAGTCGCTCGGGCGACCGCTCGGGACCGCTCAGGCAGTCGCTCGGGCGACCGCTCGGGACCGGTCAGGCAGTCGCTCGGGCGACCGCTCAGGCGACGGTGACCGGGTGGCGCACGACCGCGTCGAAGAGATAGCCCTGGGTGTTGTGGACGGCGCGCTCGGGCTGGGTGTTGCCGGCGGCGTCGGTCGCCCGGGACAGGAGAATGGCCGGACCGGTGCGACGGGGGTGTCAGGGAACGGTCCAGCGGACCCAGCCGTCCCGCCTCGGGGAGTCGAGGAGCCGGGCCCGCCGCCAGTGGGTCCCGCCGCCGGTGGAGACCTCCACGAAGTGGACGGGCGCGTGGGCGGACCAGGCGCGCCCGGTGAGGCGGTGGACGCGGTCGGCCTCCGGGGTGGCGCCGGAGGGAAGTTCGTAGCCGGACTTGATCGTCTGGACGCTGATCGGGGTGCTGCCGCCGGACGGGTGGGGCGGGCCGAAGAGCCGGTACCAGTCCGTGGACCAGGGCGAACCCAGCGGGCGGGTGGAGACCTTGATGTCGCCGAGCCACTTGATCGAGGCGATGCCGACTCAGGAGGGCACGACGAGCCGGACCGGGTGGCCGTGGTCGTGGTCGTACGGGAGGGGCTCGCCGTTCATCTCGTACGCGAGGAGGACGTCGTCGAAGGCCTTGGCGACCGGCAGCGGGCGGCGGACCCGGCCGAAGTCGACGCCGCCGGAGACGTACGGGTCGTCGAGGCCGCGCGGCAGGAGGTCGACGGCGTCGCGGGCGATCCCGGCGCGTCGCAGCACGTCGGAGAGGCGGACACCGCGCCAGCGGGCGGCACCGACGGCGCCGAGAGTCCAGGAAGTGCCCGTGCCGGGCTCGCCCTGCTGGCTCGCGTAGAGGCTGCGGCCGTTTCCCGCGCACTCGATCAGGGCCGTTCGGGTGACGGAGGGCAGGTCGCGGAGCTGCCCGTAGGTGAAGTGGACGGGGCTCCGGCCGTGGAGTCCGTCGCCCCAGAGCGTGAGGCGCCAGTCGGCGGCGTCGAGGACGGGGGTGGAGGTGTGGTCGCGGACGAAGAAGCGGTCGGTGGGGGTGAGGAGGCCCGTGTCCGCGAAGGCGTCGAACCGCGCCTCGGCATTGGTGCCCCGGACGGTGAACCACTCGGGCGGGAGGGCCTTGACGATCCCGGGAGCGAGGGCCCCTACCGCGGGCGTCGACGCGGCCGCCCCGGTCACCGGCGCGGACGCCGCGAGCGCGGGTCCGGCGGCGGCGAGCCCGGCCCCGGCGGACACCGCCGCGAGCAGCTTCAGCAGGGAGCGGCGGCCGGGCGCGGAGGAGTACGGCACGGGACTCCTCGGCAGGTGGGGCGGGCGGCCACCGGGCCGCGGCGGGCCGATCCTAGGGGCGGGGAGGCGGGTCGGACGGTCCGTTCATGGTGCTGTCACACACGGATCCGTCAGGTCGGGGCGGGCCACGGAAACGAGGGAGCGGTGCCGGGCCTCCCTGGCCGAGAATGCGGTATGTCGACATCGATACGTGCGGCCGGTCCCGAGGACGCGGCTGCCCTCGCCTCCGTCCATGTCCTGTCCTGGCGGGCCGCCTACCGCGACCTGCTCCCGGGGCCGTATCTGGCCGCCCTGGACCCGGCGGAGCGGGCCGCCGTGTGGCGCGCCCGCCTGGCGGCGCCGGACCGGCCCTCGGTGCTCCTGGCGACGGGAGCCGAGGGGCGGGTGGTGGCCTTCTCGTGCTTCCGCCCGTGGGCCGACGGGGAATCCGGGGCATCCGGCGAGCTCGATCCGGCGACCACCGCCGAACTGGCGGCGCTGTACTCCCTCCCGGAGGTGTGGGGCACGGGTGTCGGGCGGGAGTTGCTCGCCGCCTCCACCGAGGCCCTCGGTGCGGCCGGTTTCCGGACCGCGCTGCTGTGGGTGTTCGCGGGGAACGCGCGGGCCCGGCGGTTCTACGAGGCAGCGGGCTGGCGGCCCGACGGAGTGACCGTCCGTGACGTGACGGGCGGGCGCGAGCTGGAGGAACTCCGGTACGGGCGGGCACTGTTCAGCTGAGGCGTTGTCCACATTCCAAGATAGGGGTCTCATCATTCGGCGCGAGTGCGTACGGTGAGGGCACGCATCCACACCGAGGGAGTCGCTTCCATGACGCACGCCTCCACCCCGCCGGCGGCCCACGAGACCGCCGTCTACACCCACGGTCACCACGAGTCCGTGCTGCGCTCGCACAGCTGGCGGACCGCCGCCAACTCCGCGGCCTACCTGCTGCCCGAGCTGAGCGCGGGCCTGGACGTCCTGGATGTCGGCTGCGGCCCCGGCACGATCACCGCCGACCTGGCCGCACTGGTGGCGCCCGGCCGGGTGACCGCGGTCGACGCCGCCGAGGGCGTCCTGGGCAAGGCGCGCGCGGTCGCCGCCGAACGCGGCTTGGAGAACGTCGAGTTCGCGGTGGCGGACGTCCACGCCCTGGACTTCCCGGACGACTCCTTCGACGTCGTCCACGCCCACCAGGTGCTGCAGCACGTCGGCGACCCCGTCCAGGCGCTGCGCGAGATGCGGCGGGTGTGCCGCCCCGGCGGGATCGTCGCCGCCCGCGACAGCGACTACGGCGCCTTCGCCTGGTTCCCCGAACGCCCCGCGCTGGACGGGTGGCTGGACCTGTACCACCGGGTCGCGAAGGCGAACGGCGGCGAACCCGACGCCGGGCGGCGGCTGTTCTCCTGGGCGCGGCAGGCGGGCTTCACCGACGTGACGACGACCGCCGGCACCTGGTGCTTCGCCACGCCCGAGGAGCGGGCCTGGTGGAGCGGGCTGTGGGCGGACCGGACGACGGCCTCGGTCTACGCGGAGCTGGCGGTGAACGGCGGCCACGCGACCGCCGCCGAGCTGACGGCGATCGGGGAGGCCTGGCGGGAGTGGGGCAAGCAGGAGGACGCCTGGTTCCTGGTCCCGCACGGTGAGATCGTGTGCCGGGTGTCCTGACGGCCGCCGGATCTGACGGCCGCAAGTCCCCCTGAACGGCGGTCAGTACAGGAGAAAGCCTCCGTCAGTACAGGAGGAAGCCGTGGAACCCGTTGCAGTCCGGGTCGCGGAGGGGGCAGTCCGGATGCGGGGTGCGGTCGTGCTCGGGCCGCACCGGCTCGGGGCCGAGGAAGACCGGCTCCGGCGGGGGCAGCACGAACGTGTCGCAGAGGCAGGCGCCGCAGCGGCCCGAGAACCGGGGCTCCGCGTGACGGAAGCGCGGGTGTCCGCACCGGCACTCGGCCGTCGCCCAGGATGCCATCCCCGGACCCCCGTCCCTCCACGCACCCGCCACCGCTGCCCCTCCGCCGAGGATAACGGCGAACACCCGCCCGCGACCCTGCCGTCAGCCCGCCACCTCGGCCGTCTCGCGAACTCGCCCACGCCCTCGCGTCAGCCCGCCCGCGCCCTCACATCAGCCCGACCCCGCCCCTCTCGCCGCCCCGCCCGCGCCCCTCGCGTCAGCCCGCCCGTGACCCTCCCACCGCCCCGACCCGCACCCCTCGCGTCAGCTCGGGCGCATCCTGAACTCGTAGGCGTCCGGCAGCGGTTCGTCGGTGATCTCCGACCAGACCTCGCCGAGGATCTCGGCGCCCTCGCGCAGGTCCGCGACCTCGAAGCCCTCGTCGAAGACGGCGCGGGCTTCGGCGGTCCGGCCCTCGGCGAGGAGCAGCCGGGCCTCAAGCAGCCGGAAGGCGCCCCTCTCCCGGGCCTCCTCCGGCAGCCGCGCCCACACCTCCCGCGCCCGGCCGGTCCGTCCGGCGGCCAGCAGCGCGACGACCGCCTCGCGGCCGAGCGCGGCGGCCACCACCTCGTCCTCGGCCGCCCTGTCGGCGTGTTCGGTGAAGGCCTCGGCGAACCGCTCGGCGGCGCGCGCCGGGTGTCCGTCCTCCCGGTCGGCGACGGCGAGGCAGTGGAGCAGCGGCCAGCGCACGGCGGCCTCCCGCAGTCCGCGTTCCCAGCTCCGTACCGCCTGGGCGCGGTCTCCGGCGTGCCACTGGGCGATGCCGAGGTGGTATTCGGTGGAGGGGGCGGCCGGGGCCGTCTCCAGCATGTCCCGCCAGGGCGCCGAGACCAGCGGCGCGCCGGGCGCGGCACCCTTCTCGGGGACGGGCAGGACTCCGGTCCGCAGCAGTTCCCGCCAGGGCTCCTGCTCCGGCCCGAGCGTCGATTCGGGGAAGGGCGTGCCGGGCAGGTCGTGGTGCCCGCGCAGCACTTCGAGGGCTCCCCAGCCGGATCCGACGGCGAGGACGGTCTCCGGTGCGGTGTCGGCGGCCCGCTCGCGCCAGGCTGTGTACGCCGCGTCGACCTCGGCGCGCGGCAGCGCCCCGGCGAGGCCGTGCTCGACGGCCGTGCGGGCCGCGTCCCAGTCGTCGCCGAGCGCCGCGGCGGGGTCGGCGGTGAGCGGTCCGTACGCCTCCAGCCAGCTGAGCTCCCCGCCGCCCGGCAGCTCCAGGTGCTCCAGCTGGGTGCGCGCGAGTCCGGCCTGGATCTCGGCGTAGCCGGGGGTGCCGGGCTCGGTGAGCCACTCCTGCCAGCGCCGGCCGCCGCGTGCGCCGCCCCAGAGGAAGAGCTTGCGGCCGCGCAGCGGGTCGGTGGAGGTCTGGACAAGGCCGGTGCCGTCGGCGTCGAGGGCGGCGATCCAGCGGCGCTGCCCGTCGGGGAGGTCGTAGAACCAGTCGGCGGCGTGGTCGCCGCTCAGCGGGTACGAGCGGTCGGTGCCGCCCTCGGCGCCGGGGGTGGGGAAGGGGAAGGAGAGGCGGCGCAGCCCGCGCTCGTAGCCGTGGTGCCAGGCCGTGTCGGCGGGGGCGATGACGCGGCGGTCCTCCGGTACGGCGGTGTTGGACCACCAGTAGACGGGGGCGGGCCGCTCGTGGGGGTTGCGGACGCGGACGCCGACACGGAGGAAGTCGGAGTCCTCCGGGAGCCAGAGGTCGACCTGGAAGGGTAGGTCCCGCAGGCGCTCCCACTCCCACAGGCGGAGCATCGGGCCGCCGTCGGGCGCGCGGACGACCGCCGCGTGCAGGGGCGAGCAGGAGAGGGTGGTGTGGCCGGTGGCTCCGATGTTCCACTCGATGCCGCCGGAGAACCAGGCGCCGTTGAGGGCGAAGGCCGCCGGCTGGAACACCGGGTTGCGGTAGAGGAGTTCGCGTCCGCTGGGCTTGTGGTGCAGGGAGTGGACACGGCCGCCGAGACCGGGGAGCACGGTCGCCCGGAGCCGGCCGTTCTCGATCACGATGGCGTCGAGGTCGGTGGGGGTGCGGTCGCGCCCGTAGCCGTCCCGCACGGGGGCGGGCAGCAGACTGCGCAGCGGGGCGCGTCCGATGCCCCGGGCCATGTCGCGCGGCAGTTCCGCGAGGGTCTGTCCGTCGACCGCGTGCGTCCCGTCGTGGGTGCGCAGGGCGGGCAGGGGGTTGTCCGGGCCCAACGGGGCCGCGGGCAGCGTCAGTACGGCACGTCGCACGGTCGTCATCCATCCATGGAACACGCCGGGGCCCGCCGTGACCAGGGGCTCTCCGGCCTCGCTTCGGCGACGGGGAGCCACGGGGGCGCCCGGATATTCCGGGCGGCGCGGGTGGCGGTCGCCGTACTGTGGAGGGCCGGTCGCCGGCGCGGCGGCCGGGAACGGCGCGACAGGGAGTACGACGCATGGGCACCCACCACACCTACCGGGTCATCGTGCGCGGCACGTTCGACGGTCTGTCGGAGGAGAGCCGGGACCGGCTGCTCGCCGAGGTGGACGCGCACGGGCTGACCGCGATGCAGTTCACGGAGGAGGGTTCACTCACCTACGACCGGACGCTGAAGCACTTCTCGTACCGCCTGGTCGTCGTCTCCGACGCGGAGGACGGCGACGAGATGGCGGGCGCGCTGGCGGAGGACCGGGTGGAGACCGCGCTCAAGGAGCTCGGCCATGGGCACAAGGCGCTGCGCTCGACCGTGACCGACCTCGACACGATGAAGATCAACTACAAGCGCTGAGCACGGACCGGGGCCGAGGCCGGGCCCGGTCCGGGCAGCGGTGCCCGCCGCGACCAGCGGCGGGCGGTGTGGTCAGCGCCGGGCGGTGCGGACACGGGGCGGGCACGTCTCGCCCTTGCGTACGACTCCGATCGTGACCGCCGTCCGCCGGTCGAGCTCCGCGCCCGCCGCCGGGTACTGCGTGCACACCCGCCAGTTCGGCGGCCACAGCACCCTCCGGTCCCGTCCGCTCGCGTCGTGGACGTCGAGGCGGGTCCGGCGGTCGAGCCGTGTGAAGACCCGCCACAGCGGCACGCCCAGCAGGTCCGGCATGAACGGCGTCCCGGCGTCCTCGCCCGGCACCGCCGGCTGCTCCGCCGAGGAGACGGCGACGGCCGCGAGCGCGAGGACGGCGCCGGCGCCCACCACGGCGGCCCGCCTCACTTCCGCCTCCGGGCCGCGGCGTAGTAGCCGCAGGCGGCGCCGAGGACGGCGGTCGCGAGGAGCGCCAGATAGAGCGGCATGGACACCTCGGGGATCAGGATCCGGATCCGGACCTCACGGGTGTTCTCGAAGATGAAGACCAGGGTGAGGACCGCGACCACCGTCATCGCGATCCGGCCCGGGGTGAAGGCTCCGTCGAACCGGGACGCGCCGCCCGTGCGGGGCGCCCCTGACGTCTGCTTGGGACTCATTCCCGGCCCTCTCCTCCGTCGTGCCGTCGGTGGTACCCGTCGGTCGCACCCGGCCCGCGCCGCGGGACCAGCCGTGGGACCAGAATGGGGTGCGGGGAGCCCCACCGTGACGGTGGGAGGAGCCGTACGGGTGACTTGTCAGACAACGTGCGCCGACTACGGTGGTCCCGGACACCGGCGGGGACCAGACGAGGAGGCGGCCGTGGCGGTCAGCGGACAACGGCGGAGGCCGGTCGTGGCGCTGTACGAGCGGATCGCGGACGCCGTCCACGACGGCACCTATCCGCCGGGCTCGACGCTCCCCTCCGAGCCGAAGCTCGCCGCCGAGCTGGGCGTGAGCCGGCCCGCCCTGCGCGAGGCGCTGCTGCTGCTCCAGGAGGACGGGGTGCTGACCGTGCGCCGCGGGGTCGGCCGGACCGTCAACGACCGTCCGCCGCGCCGGGGTTTCGAGCACATCCAGCCGCTGGAGGAGCTCATCGGCGCGGGGGGTCCGCTCCGCGTGCGGGCACTGCTGCGGACGATGGAGGAGCCCACCGACTTCACGACGCAGCACCTGCTCGCCCCGGCCCGCTCGGAGCTGCGGTTCTGGGAGTCCGTACTGACCGGGGAGGGCACGGCCGCGGCGCTGAGCCACGAGTGGGCGGCGGCCGACGACGTGCTGTCCCGGGTGCATCCGGAGTTCGCCCGGGCCCTGCGGGCGGCGGACCCGGACGCCACCGCGGAGGCCGGAGGGGCGACCGTGCAGGCCAGCGGGCCAGGCCCCGACGTCTCCATGCTGGCGGTACTCGTCGCGGCCTCGCGCGAGACGGCCCTGAGCGCCCACAGCGGGATCACGGCGACGCTGCTCGGGCGGCGGCGCGGGGACCAGCTGGGCCGCCCGGCGGACACCCCGGCCGTCCTGGTCACGCAGGTCGTACGGGTCGGCGAGACCCCGATCCTGGCCGCCAAGCACATGCTGCCGACGGGCACCCCCGCCCTGCCGGTGCTCCAGTCGCACTGAGCCGTACGGAGACGGGGACACCGGCCCCGAACCGGACGCGCGCCGAGCGGGCCCGCGCGCCGCCCGGCCCTCCTGCCGTGAGGCCCTCCCGGGACTCCTCCCGAGCCCCTCCCCGCCTTCCTACCGGGCGCCTCCCTGGCGCTCCTCCCGGGGCCCTCCCAGCACTCCTCCCGGCCCCCTCCCCGGCACTCGCCCGGACGCCCTCCCGGCCCCTCGCGCGCCCCTTCGAACGCCCTCGGGCAGCCCGTCGAAGGCCGTTCTCCACGGCCGTCGCCGCACGCCGCTCGGCCGTGGCGTACACTTCCCCGCCATGCACTTGTCTGACAACCCTGCCACGCCTGCCGCCGCCACCGTCTCCGAGTGGATCCGCCGGGCCCCGAAGGCCGTCCTCCACGACCACCTCGACGGCGGGCTGCGCCCCGCGACGATCGTCGAGCTGGCGCGGAAGCACGGCTACACCGCGCTGCCGACCGAGGACCCGGCCAAGCTCGCGGTCTGGTTCCGGGACGCCGCCGACTCCGGTTCGCTGGAGCGGTACCTGGAGACGTTCGCCCACACCTGCGCGGTGATGCAGACCCGCGAGGCGCTGACCCGCATCGCGGCCGAGTGCGCCGAGGACCTGGCGGCGGACGGTGTCGTCTACGCCGAGATCCGCTACGCCCCCGAGCAGCACCTGGAGGGCGGGCTGACCCTCGACGAGGTCGTCGAGGCCGTCAACGACGGCTTCCGCGAGGGCGAGCTCCGCTCCGGCGGCCGGATCACGGTCCGTACGCTCCTCACCGGCATGCGGCACACCGACCGCTCCCTGGAGATCGCGCGGCTCACGGTCGCCCACCGGGAGAACGGCGTAGCCGGCTTCGACATCGCCGGCGGCGAGATCGGCAACCCGCCGGCCCGCCACCTCCCCGCCTTCCAGCACCTGAAGCGGGAGAACTGCCACTTCACGATCCACGCGGGCGAGGCCGTCGGCGCGGAGTCGATCCACGAGGCCGTGCAGGTCTGCGGCACGGAGCGGATCGGCCACGGCGTGCGGATCACGGACGACATCGCCGAGGACGGCACCCTGGGCCGGCTCGCCGCGTACGTCCGGGACAACCGCATCGCCCTGGAGGTCTGCCCGACCTCGAACCTCCAGACGGGCGCCGCCAAGGACTACGCCTCGCACCCGATCGACGAGCTGCGCCGCCTCGGCTTCCGGATCACGCTCAACACCGACAACCGCCTGGTCTCCGGCACCACCATGAGCGAGGAGTTCCAGCACATGGTGGACGCCTTCGGCTACGGCCCCGAGGTGTTCGAGGAGTTCACGGTCGCCGCCCTGGACGCCGCCTTCCTGCCGCTGCCGGAGCGGCAGCGGCTGATCGACGAGGTCGTCCGCCCCGGGTACGCGGCGCTCTGACCCGCTCGGCCAGGGCCTGTCCGACCCCGATCCGCCGGACAGGCCCTATCCCACCCGGCCGTTCACTACCGGCAGCTCCAGCGTCCCCGTGTCCTCGGGGGCGCTGGTGACGGTCACGGGCTTGATGCCCCGGTTGCCGAAGTAGGCCGAGTCGCTGGCCGCGATCACGAACTCCATCCGGTGCCCGGTCTCGTAGCGGTGCACGATGCCGGGCAGCTCCACCGTGAACGGGCGGGTCACGTCCGGCACGCGGACCGGTGCGACGAGCCGGTTGACCAGGGTCTTCGTCCCGTCGGGCGCGATGTCGTAGAGCTTCGCGAAGAGGACGAGCCGGTCTGCCGCGTCCCCGGAGTCCTGGACGCGTTCGGTCCTCGGCGACACGACCCTGAGGGTGGCCTTCGGCGCGCCGACGAGGTCGACGGGGGCGGCGAGCGCGGCGCTGCTCCAGCCGAGGTAGGTGCCGGGGGTGTCGTAGGGCCGCGGGTCGGGCAGGCCGATCAGTCCGGCGAGCGAGGACTCCGAATGGCTCGTGGGGATCAGCCAGTTGGTGTACCCGCGTGAGCCCCGGGCGACCTTCGTCCGGTTGTCGACGAGCTTGCCGTCACCGGAGAGGTACAGCTTCTGGCTGAGCGGGGGGACGGCGGCGGCGGTGCCGTAGCCGCTCTGCCAGTCGCGGTACCAGGCGAAGGCGGGACCGGTGTCGGCGGTCGGGTTCTTCCGCAGGTGGCGGTCGAACCAGGCGAGGACGCGCTGACCGACGTAGCTGCCCTCCAGGTTGCCCTGGCCGAGGTCGAGTTCCCCGGGCTTCTGGCCGCCGCTGTGCCCCCAGGACTGCCAGATCATCCGGGTGTCGACACCGCGCTTCCGCAGCCGGTCGTAGGTGGCCCGGGCCTCGTTGAGGTTGAAGAGACTGTCGGCCTGGCCCTGGACGATCAGGGTCGGGGCGTCGACGCGGTCCAGGTAGGAGACGGGGGAGACGCTCCGGGCGAACGCGAGCATCTCCTCGGTCTCGGCCTTCGGGTAGCTGCCGGAGTTGAGCAGCCGCACGGTGTCGCAGGCGGCGGTCGCGAAGTGCAGGCAGCCGAGCGAGTTGATCCGGCTGGGGTCGAGGGAGGGCGAGAGCAGCGGCTGCCCCTCCCCCATCAGATAGAAGCCGTTGGCCCACTGCCACTTGAAGACGCCGGGGGTCGCGCGGTCGGCGGCGTTGGGCGCGAGCGAGTACGCGAGGTCGTTCCAGGTGATGAGCGGGACGAGGGCGTCGAGTCGAGGGTCCACGGAGGCGGCGGCGAGCTGTACAGCGCCGCCGTAGGAGCCGCCGATCATGCCGACCCGGGGGTCGCCCGCCGCGTCCTCGGTGACGTAGTCGACGCGGGTGCCGTCGTCGGCGGCGCGGGTGCCCGCGAGGAAGTCGACGAGCCGGGCGGCGGCCTGGCCGTCGATGGCCGGGTCGTCGAGGGAGATCAGGCAGCCGGACTTGCCGAAGCCGAGCCCGGAGTAGACGAGTCCGACGTAGCCGCGGGCGGCGAAGGCCTTGCCGAGGACGTCGGTCTGGCCGTCCACCTTGCTGCCGCCGAAGCCGTTGGTGGCGAGGATCGCCGGGGCCGGATGGTCGGCGGAGACTCCCGCGGGCCGGTAGAGATCGGCCTCGACGGTGCAGGGGCGGCCGCCGGCCTCGACGGTGAAGGTGAGCGGGGTGACGGTGTACGCGCCGGGTTCGGCGGCGCTCACCGGACCGGCGAGGGCGAGCGGTGCCGCCATCGCCGTACCGGCCATCAGGGCGAGGATCTTGCGGGATCTGGGCAGAGCAGGGGACACGGGGGCCTCCACACCAAGGACGCAGGAGTGGCCCCGTCGATACCTACCTACCGGTAAGTAAGGGGGCCGCGCCCATGTTGTGACACGTGTAAGCACAGCGTCAAGACGGGCGACGAAGGTTCCTGACGGAGATTCAGTGAAGCCCGCCCTGACAGCTGGTCATGGCTTTACGAGGCGTGTCCGCCTTCAGGTCAGCGCCGGCACGTCCAGCGTCAGCGCGCACGTCTCCGCGTCCAGGACCCCGGGCACTCCCAGCGGGACCGTCAGCGCCGTGCCGCTGTGACCGAAGCCCAGCTCCTCCACCACGGGTATGCCGAGGCCGCCCAGCCGGTCGACGAACACCGCCCGCACCTCCTCGTACGGGCCGCACTCCTCCCATGAGCCCAGGGCGACGCCCGCGACGCCGTCCAGCCAGCCGGAACGCAGGAGTTGGGTGAGGACCCGGTCGATCCGGTACGGCTCCTCCCCCACGTCCTCCAGGAGGAGCAGCCCGCCGCGCGCCGAGGGCCTGGCGTGCGGGGTGCCGAGGTCGGCGGCGAGCAGGCTGACGCAGCCGCCGAGGGTCACCCCGCGGGCGCGGCCGGGGACGACCGTCCGCGCCGTCTCCCGACCGAGCGTCAGCACCGTCTCCGGTGCGAACAGCGTGGCCCGCAAGGACTCCTGGGTGTCCGGATCCGACAGGAAGGTGCCGGCGGCGACCATCGGTCCGTGGAGCGTGGCGAACCCCACGCGGGCGGCGAACGCCTCGTGCAGGGCGGTGACGTCGCTGTACCCGACGAACGCCTTGGGTCCGGCCGCCCGGATCGCCGGCCAGTCGACGAGGTCCACCATGCGCTGCACCCCGTAGCCGCCGCGCGCGCAGATCACGGCGGAGACGGAGGGGTCGCACCAGGCCTCCGTCAGGTCGCGGGCCCTGGCCAGGTCCGCACCGGCGAGGTAGCCGAGGGTGGGGTGGGCGTCGAGGACGTGCGGGGCGACCACCGGGTCCAGGCCCCAGCCGCGCAGGATGTCGAGCCCGGCCCGGAGCCGTTCCTCGGGGACGGGTCCGCTGGGGGCGACGACGGCGACCCGCGCCCCGGGCCGGAGGCGCGCGGCCCGGGTCAGGGGTGTGACGCCGGCGGGCGGGACCTTCGGGTTCATGAGCGGAACTCCAGGTCGGGGACGTCGGTACGGATGAGCCCGAAGGTCCGTACGTACAGGGCGAGTTCGGCCTCCAGGGCCCGGATCATCGTGTCGGCCCTGCGGAAACCGTGCCCCTCCCCCTCGAAGGCGAGGTAGGCGTGGGGGACGCCCCGGCCGGCCGTGCGGGCGAGGAAGCGCTCGGCCTGCGCGGGCGGGCAGATGACGTCGTCGAGTCCCTGGAGCAGCAGGAAGGGGGTCGTGATCCGGTCGACGTGCTCGATCGGCGAGCGGTCCTCGTAGCGGGCGGGGAACTCGTCGAGCGGTCCGACGAGGCTGTGGAGGTACTGGGACTCGAAGTCGTGGGTCTCGTCGGTGGCCCAGCCCCGCAGGTCGAGGATGGGGTAGATGATCGTGCCGCAGGCGTAGACGTCGGTGGTGACGAGGGACGCCGCGGCCGTCCAGCCGCCCGCACTGCCGCCGCGTACGGCGAGCCGGGCCGGGTCGGCGGTGCCCTCGGCGGCCAGGGCCGCGGCGACGGCCGCGCAGTCCTCGACGTCGACGACGCCCCACTGCTCGCGCAGCCGCTCCCGGTACTCCCTGCCGTAGCCGGTCGAGCCGCCGTAGTTGACCTCGGCGACGCCGATCCCTCGCGAGGTGAAGTAGGCGATCTCCAGGTCGAGGACGAGCGGGGCGTGCCCGGTGGGCCCGCCGTGGGCCCAGATCACGTACGGCGGGAGCTCTCCGGCGGGGCCCGTGAACGCGGGATGGTGCGGCGGGTACACCTGCGCGTGGATCTCGCGTCCGCCGGGGCCTGTGAAGGTGCGGATCCGGGGCTCGGGGTAGTACACCGGGTCGACGGCGTCGGTGTGCGCGGCGCCGACGACGCGGGTGCGGCCGGTGCGGGTGTCGAGCTCGACGAGCTCGTAGGCGCTGCGCGGCCCCGCGGCGACGCCGACGACGCGGCTGCCGTGCGCGGCGAGGCCAGGGGCCCAATCGGTCCAGGGGCCGGCGGCGTCGGCGAGGGTGCCGCTGTCGGGGTCGAGTATCCCGAGGGTGGTGGTTCCCTTGCCGTGGACGACGGCGATCAGTCCGTTCTCCAGGGGCGCGAACCAGCTCAGCCCGATCTTCCAGAGCGGTCCGGCGAACTCCTCGTCGCGAGGACAGAGGGCGACCGGGTCGCGGACGCCTCCGTCGGCGGCGATCTCCACCCGGTAGAGGTTCCACCAGCCGGTGCGGTCGCTCGCGAAGAGCAGCCTCCCGGACGTGTCCCAGGCGATCTGGGGGATCGACTCGGCGGGGCCGCCCGCGACGGTCCGGGCGCCGTGGAAGGTGCCGTCGGGGGCGATGTCGGCGAGCTGGACCTCGGTGCCGTCCCAGGGCATGCGGGGGTGGTCCCAGGCGATCCAGGCGGCCCGGCGGCCGTCCGGGGAGAGGCGGGGGCCCGTCAGGAACCGGTGCCGCCCGGCGGAGAGTCCGCGCACGGCGCCGCGGTCCTCGGCGGCCGATCCGTCCAGCGGCACGGCGGCGAGGACCCGGCGCACGTCGGTCGGCGCGGGCCCGGTGAACTCCTCCAGGACGCACCACACCTCGCCGCGCTCCGGGTGGATCACCGGGTCCACCCAGCGCGATCCGCCGCCGACGCCGGAGACGGGGGTGAGCGGCCGCGGCCCGGCACCCGTCCCGGACTCCGGTTCGTACGCGTACAGCCGCTGGTCGGGGAAGTGACAGAAGACCACGAGGGGTCCGCCGGCGGGACGTTCGATCGCGGCCCAGGGCTGCCCGCCGTACTCGATGACCCGGCTGCGGACGTTCCACGGCGCGGGGAGCACGCTCTCCTCGGTGCCGTCGGCGCGCCGCCGGACGAGGGCGCGCCTGCCGCTCTCGGCGGGCCGCGGGGCGGTCCACCACAGCTCGTCGCCGACGGTGCCCGCGTAGTCGGGCCGTCCGTCGTGGGCGGCGGCGAGCTCGGCGGCGACGGGCGACGACCAGGTGCCGTAGGCGGCCGTGGTCGTGTGCGTCGTCTCGGTGGTGGACATGTCGACTCCCCCTGTCACGGTCTTACGCGGACTTCAGATAGTGGTCGAGCACCCGGACTCCGAAGTGCAGGGCGCCGACCGGGACGCGTTCGTCGACGCCGTGGAAGAGCGCCCCGTAGTCGAGCTCGGGCGGCAGCCTGAGCGGGGAGAAGCCGTAGCCGGTGATGCCGAGCCGGGAGAACTGCTTGGCGTCGGTGCCGCCGGACATGGTGAACGGCACCACGTGCCCGGCGGGGTCGAAGCGCTCGACGGCGGCCCGGAGTTTCGCGAAGGTCGGCGAGTCGACCGGGGCCTCCAGGGACACCTCCCGGTGGTGGAACTCCCACTCCACGTCGGGTCCGGTGAGCGCGTCCATGGTCGTGGCGAACTCCTCCTCGCAGCCGGGCAGGGTCCGTCCGTCGATGTACGCGACGGCCTGACCCGGGATGACGTTGACCTTGTAACCGGCCTTCAGCATCGTCGGGTTGGCGCTGTTGCGGACGGTCGGCGCGACGAGCGCGGCGGCGGGTCCGAGCTTGTCGAGGAGGAGGTCGACGTCGAGGTCGGGGGCGCTGGTGTCGATGTCGATGCCCTGGAGCGCGGCGAGTTCGGTGAGGCAGGCGCGGACGGTCGTGGTGAGGCGGACCGGCCAGGTGTGCGCGCCGATCCGGGCGACGGCGGAGGCGAGGCGCGTGACGGCGTTGGCCGTGTTCACCTTGGAGCCGTGCCCCGCCCGGCCGTGGGCCGTCAGCTTGAGCCAGGCGGTGCCCCGCTCTCCCGCCGCGATCGGGTAGAGGGTCGTGCCGGGCTGCGGATGGAAGCTGAACGCCCCGGACTCGCTGATGCCTTCCGTGCAGCCCTCGAAGAGCGCGGCGTGGCGGTCGGCCAGGAAGCCGGAGCCGTCGTCGGCGCTGGCCTCCTCGTCGGCGGTGTACGCGAGGACGATGTCGCGGCGCGGCCGGATGCCCTGCCGGGCCCAGGAGCGGACGACGGCCAGGACCATCGCGTCCATGTTCTTCATGTCGACGGCGCCGCGCCCCCACACGACACCGTCGCGGACCTCCCCGGAGAAGGGGTGCACGCTCCATTCGGCGGGGTCCGCGGGGACCACGTCGAGATGGCCGTGGACGAGGAGCGCGTCCGCCGAGGGGTCGGTGCCGGGGATGCGTGCCACGACGTTGGTGCGGCCGGGAGTCCGCTCCAGGAGGGTGGGTTCGACGCCGGCGGCGGCGAGCCGCTCGGCGACGTACTCGGCGGCGGGACGCTCACGGCAGTCGCCGTCGCCCCTGTTGGTGGTGTCGATACGGATGAGCTCGGAGGTGAAGGTGACCACCTCGTCGAGCGCCGTCGTGTCCGGGCCCCGGACCTCCTCAGCCATACTGCTCCTCCACCGCGGCCGAGACGATGGTCGTGACCGCCTTGAACGTGCGAATTGCCTCGTACATCGTCCCCCCCGTGTAGGAGACGCGCCGCTCGCCGCTCCGCGCCACGCCGGGAACCACCGTGGCGGCGGCCCCCAGGTGGTCGGCGTCGAACTCCAGCTCCACCGTGAACGGTCCCCCGCGGACCGGTTCGTACCGGACGGCGAGCGCGGTCGCGTCCTTCGCCGCCGCTCTGATGTCGGCGGCGGTCCTGGCGGGGGTGCGGCAGACCGCCGCGTACCGCGAGACGTGGTCCTTGACGGCGACCTTGCGGGCCTCCGGGGCGTACCCGAGGGCGTCCTCGCAGGTCAGGTCGTCGCCGGTGACGAGGACGACGGGGACGCCGTACTCCGCCACCACATGGGCGTTGAGCAGGCCCTCGCTCGCCCGCTCGCCGTTCAGCCAGACGCCGGTGATCGAGTTGGCGAGGTAGGTGTGCGCGAGGACCCCCTCGGTGCCGGCGCCCGTGTGGTAGCCGACGAAGGCGATGCCGTCGACGTCGCCGTGCTGCACGCCCTCGACCATGGAGAGGGACTTGTGCTTGCCGGTGAGCATCTCGCACCGCTCGTCGAGCCGCTCCAGGAGCAGGTTCCGCATGCTCCAGTGCGCCTCGTTGATGAGGACCTCGTCGGCGCCGCCGTCGAAGAAGCCCAGCACGGCCGCGTTCACGTCGGACGTGAACATCGAGCGGCAGCGCTCCCACTGGGGTGTACCGGGCAGCACGTCGGCGGGCCAGGTCACACCGGTCGCGCCCTCCATGTCGGCGCTGATGAGGATCTTCATGTCTGGCACCGTACGCGCCGCCCGGCGGCCCTACCACCCCTGTGGATAACCGCCGTTGGAGTGGACCAATGGCGGTCACCGGGACGGCGGTACGGGGCATCCGCGTGGTTCCGGATGCCCCGGGGCACAGCCCTCGGCCGGCGGCGCGGGGCGGCGCGTCGGCCCGTCAGGTCCGGCCCCCGCTCCCGCTCCCGCTCCGGTCGTTCTCCGCGCGCGCGACCTCGGCGTCGTACGCGGCGGCGCCGAAGCGGTACGCGGGGAGTTCCGCCAGTCGGCCAGGCATCCCCGGCCGCCGCCAGCCGTCCCAGACGACCTGGGCGTCCTCGCGGCGCACGGTGACGTACAGCGCGCCGCAGCAGCCCTCGGTGCACCAGGCCTCGGCGAGCCGCACCTCGCGGGGCTCGCTCGCGGCCCGCAGCATCCCTCGGTCGAGCAACCGCTCGGGCGGATCCCCGGGGCCCGGATCGAAGGCCTCGGGGACGAGGGGGCGGCCGTCGACCAGGAACCGCGTCTCGAAGACCTCCGGTTCGGCGGGGTCGCCCACGGCGACCTCGATCCTCAGCCGGGGTGTCCGGGAGGGCTCGCCCCCGGGAGCGGTACGGAGCTGCCGCGTCGTCCGCCGGATCCAGTCGGCGCGCCGCCGCCCCACCGGGTCGGCGGGCTTCTCCGCCGTTTCCCCCACCACCGCCAGAAGGGTGTCGAGGACGGCCTCGCGCCGCCCCGGCGGCCAGGCGAGGAGGTGGCCCGCGCCGCTGTGCAGATCGAGGGCGAGAGTGACCAGAGCGGCCCGGTGGTCGAGATCCCGGGGCAGCCGGTGGGCGTGGGCGGCCACCGTCTCGTACACGTCGACGGCCTCTTCGTATCGAAGGATCTCGGCCACGTAGTTCCGGCGACCGCTCATGCGGACCAGCAGGCGGAACGCCTGCGCGACCAGCCCGGGACAGTCGGGGTCCCGCCGGAGGAGCGCCGCGAGGCCGACGGCCTCGGCGACGCTCCGGGCGAGCTCGGGGCCGAGGCCCCCCGGCCCGGCCGGGACGTCCAGGAGCCGGTCGCGTACGGCCTCGCCGTCTCCTGAGGCGAGGGCCTCGACCAGTGCGCGCATCTCGGCCCACCGCGCGCGGTGGATCAACCGCGCGAACGCGGCGGCCCCCGGGTCCAGGGGCGTGAGCGTCGCGACGACCTGTCGGTCGAGCCCCTGGAGGAAGCAGAGGGCGCGGAGATACGGCAGGTCCTCGGCCTCGCCGAGCCGGGCGAGCAGCCCGAGGCCGGCGGACACGGCGACCGCGGTGGTCCCCTCGCGGGTCAGGAGGCGGCCGAGCGTCCTGACCCTGGCTCGATCCTGGGGCTCGTCGGGTGGGGGAAGGGCGGCGGCCACGGCGAAGACGGTCCGGGCGCGGATCCCGGCCGCGGCGAAGCCCCGGTGGGCCTCGGCGGCCACCCGCCCCGCGTCCGGGTCGGCGAACAGCGCGTCGAGGACGTCGGTGACCGCGGTCCGGACCTCACGATGGGTGCGGCCCGCCCGTCGTGTCCGCGCTGGATACGCGGTGCGGGGCAGGGGATGCCCGCCCTCGGGCGGGGGCGCACCGGGTTCGGCGCGCCGCAGGTCCCGTGCGTAGGCGAAGAGGGAGGGGGCGGAGGAGGAAGGGACGGAGAGGGAAGGGGCAAGCGTCGAACAATCGTGCGGGGCGCTCACCGCGCGGGGTGGAGCTCGATTCCGTAGGTCATGGGAGCATGCTGCCCTCCGGGCCGCCCGACCGCCATCGAAATGATCGAAACAACAGGCGCCTCAACGATGGCTCGAATAGGGCGAAATATCGTCAACGTGTGCGTATAGGCTGTCGGCCGCAGTTGTCGTACCCGACCTTCCGGAGAGCTCTCGGTGACCATCGCCATCACCCCGTCCGACACATCCGCCGAAGAGCACGAGGCCGCCCCCGTGGCGATCTCGGAGCCCGAGTTCTGGGTTCCGTCGGCCCCGGAGCCGGAGGCCCCGGAGGAGTACGCCTCCGAGGGCTCCGAAGGCTCCGAGCCCGAGCAGGAGGCCGAGGAGGCCGAGTCGGCCGACGCGCACGACCCCGTCGTCGTCCGTGACGCCCAGGACTTCGGGATCTACGCGCGGACCGGCGGCTGGGCGTTCGCGCTCAAGGTCGCGCGGAGCGTGCGCCCCGGCGGCCAGCCCGCCGAGGGCACGGCCGCCGCGAAGGTCTCGGCGAAGGCCTTCGCCGCGCTCGCGGGATGCTCGCCCGACCGTGTCATGCGCTACTACAAGGCCTGGGACATGGCGGCCGACGACGGCCTGGTCCCGCAGTTCGAGGTCCTGGTGCCCGGCGAGGACGTCGAGCTGCCCGACGCGGACGTCTGGCTCTCGTACTACACCTCCCGCAACAGCGCGTCCTCCGTGCGCGGCCAGGCGATCAGCGCCGCGGCCGAGGCGGAGGGCATCCGGCCGACGAAGGCCCTGGAGGTCGCCGAGAACCCCACGGCGCTGCGCGCGGCGATCCTCGCCGACCCCGGGACGGCGGAGGCCGCGCGCGGCGCGCTGCTCGACCGGATGAAGGAGGACCCGGCCCTCCAGACGGAGATGGCCCGTGCCATCGCCCGCACCGACGACCTGAAGAAGGCGGTGGCGAGCGAGGCGAAGGCCGCCGACCGCATCGGGTACGTGCGCCAGATCGTCGAGAACGGCCAGATCAAGACCCCGGCCGGGCAGACGGTGGAGGCGCCGGCCGAGCTGCGCGCCGAGGCCGAGCGGCACCTGTCGCTCATCGACGAGCTCGACGACTCCGAGGAGGCGGGCGAGTGGGCCGGTGAGGCGTACGACGCGGTGAAGGGTCTGGTCGCCAGGGCGGTCGAGGAGGATCCGGCGCTGCGCGTCCAGGAGCGGCGGACGAAGTTCTACAACAGCCTGCAGAAGGCGACGAAGGTCTTCGAGGAGCTGACGCTGGACGAGGTGATGGAGGAGGACATCTACGAGGCCGACATGCTCCAGCGCCTCGAAGCCCTCCAGGAGGCGATCGGCACCTGCATCAGCGCGCTGCGCAAGGCGTCGACCACCCCCTGAGGGCGGCCGGTCAGTCCTGGTGGCCGAGCTGGAGGTCGCGCTCGGTGCGGCCCCCGCCGGCCATCTGGAGGACGGTCGCGACGGGCGGGTAGCCGGCGGCGATGACCGTGTACTCGCCGGAGGACAGGTCCACGAAGCGGAAGGTGCCGTCGGCCCCGGTGGTGAGGGTGTCCATGACGTTGCCGGCGGCGTCGAGGAGGGTGACGCGGGCGTCCTCGACGGGGCGCCCGCCCCCGGCCCGAACCGTGCCGCGCAGCACCGCGCCGCCGGCCAGCTCGATGTCCTGGCGCGTCTCGCGGGAGGACTGGACGCTCACCGGGAGCGCGGCGGGCCGGAAGGCGGGGGCGCTGGCGGCGAGCGTGTACTCGCCGGCGACCAGTTCGGTGATGACGTACCCGCCCTCGCGTCCGCTGCGGGTCGAGGCGACGACCTCGCCGCGTACGTCGGTGAGGGTGACGGCGGCGTCCCGTACGGGCGTGCCGTCGGCGGTGAGGACGCTGCCCGCGAGCCGCCCGGCGCCGCCGAGGACGACGTCGAGCTCCACGGGCCGGTCGCCGACGGTGACGGAGACGGCCTGGGGCTGGTGTCCGCCGGCCGCCGCGATGAGGACGTAGGCACCCCGGTCGGGCACGCTCAGCGCGTACCGCCCGTCCTCGCCGCTCGCGCCGCGCCCGACCTGGCGGCCCTGGACGTCGATGAGGGTGAGGGCGGCCCGGGGGACGCGGCTGCCGTCGTGGTGCTGGACGGTGCCGCAGACGGGGACGCCGGAGTGGGCAGGCCCCCCAGGAGCAGGAGAAGGGGCGGGGGCGGCGTGCCGGGCGTGCGGGATCGCCTGGGTGCCGCCGAAGTCGGGGGCCTCGGTGGCCTCGGTGAGCGGGCTGTGGTGGGACACCAGCGGTTTCTCCTTGAGGAAGAAGGCGAGGACGAGGCCGAGCACGAGGACCGGCACCAGGTAGAGGAAGATGCGCGGCATCGCGTCCGCGTACGCCTGGATGTAGGCGTCGCGCAGGGCGGGCGGCAGCATGTGCACCGACTGCGGGGTGATCGACTCGGCCGGCGGCAGGGCCGCGCCGGGGCCCGCCTGGGACGTCACTCCGGCAAGCCGGTCGCCGAGGGCGTCGTCGAGCCGTGAGGCGAAGAGGGTGCCGAAGATCGCCGCGCCGACGCTGCCGCCGATCTGGCGGAAGTAGTTGTGGGCACTGGTGGCGGTGCCGAGGTCGGAGGGGCGTACGGAGTTCTGCACGGCGAGCACGAGCACCGGCATGACGAGGCCGATCCCGGTGCCGAGGACGGCCTGCCAGAGGCTGTGCTGGAGGCGCGGGGTCTCGGTGTCCATGCGGGAGAGCAGCCACATGCCGAGGACGGAGACGGCGCCGCCGAGCACCGGGTAGATCTTGTAGTGGCCGGTGCGGCTGATGAGCTGGCCGGAGACGATGGACGCGGCGACGATCCCGCCCATGAGCGGCAGCATCAGGAGGCCGGACTCGGTGGCGGTGGCGCCCTCGACCATCTGCAGGAAGCTGGGGAGGTAGCTGGCGGCGCCGAAGAGCGCGATGCCGACGACGGCTCCGACGAGGGCGGTGACGGTGAAGACGGAGTCGCGGAAGAGCCTGAGCGGGATGAGGGGTTCGGGCGCGACGTGCTCGACGACGAGGAAGAGCAGGGTCGTTCCGGCGGCTCCGCAGGCGAGGGCGAGGACGACCCGGGAGTCCCAGGCGTACTCGGTCCCGCCCCAACTGGTCAGCAGGACCAGGCAGGTGGAGGCCGCGGCGAGGAGCAGCGCGCCGAGGACGTCGAAGCGCCCGCGCGCCGTGGGCTTGGGCAGCTTGAGGACGACGGCGACGACGGCGAGGGTGACGAGCCCGAAGGGCACGTTGAAGTAGAAGCACCAGCGCCAGGAGACGTGGTCGGTGAAGAAGCCGCCGAGGAGGGGTCCGGCGACGGAGGCGAGGCCGAAGGCGGCGCCGATCAGGCCCATGTACCTACCGCGTTCCCGGGCGGGGACGATGTCGGCGATGATCGCCTGGACGCCGATCATCAGGCCTCCGGCGCCGGCGCCCTGGAGCGCGCGGAAGGCGATGAGTTCGTCCATGGAACGGGACCAGCCGGCGAGACCGGAGCCGATGACGAAGACGACGATGGCGAAGAGGAAGACGCTCTTGCGGCCGAGGAGGTCGCCGAGCTTCCCGTAGATCGGCAGGCCGATGGTGGAGGTCAGCAGATAGGCGGTGATGGCCCAGGACATCCGGTCCAGGCCCTGGAGTTCGCCGACGATCTTCGGCAGGGCGGTGGCCACGATCATCTGCTCGAGCGCGGCGAGGAGCAGCGCGAGCATGAGGCCGCAGAAGACGAGCCGGACACGGCGGGGGTCGAGGGAGGCGGCTCCGGGGTCGGGCGGGGGCGCGAGGCCCGGTGGCGGTCCGCCCGCGTCGGGCCGCTCCGCGCCGGCGCCGCCCGCGCGAGCCTCGGCATCCGTGTCGCCCGAGGCACCCGTGGTGCCGTTCGCGCCCCCCGTGTCCGCCGCCGCGCCCTCCGCGTCCTCCGCGGACTTCACCATCGCGATCGCACCCACGTACCTGCTCCCCTCGACACGGCGTCTGCGCCGCGCCATTCTTCGCATTGGGTGCGAAGCGGGAGCAAGTCGGGCGGTATGCACGGCCGGTGGCGGTCAGGGGCGTCCAGGGTGGTGAACGGCCCGGCGGTACGGCGCACTTGGGGCGCTCATCTGCGCGTTTACGAGGAAGCCCGCACCCCCTCGGTGCGCGGGGGCTCCGGTACGGGGGCGCGGGCGAACCACTCGAATCGGTGAACGCCCAGGGCGTTACTTCTCGACCTCGTCGGCCAGCTTGGCGAGGAGGGCGTCGTAGATCCGGCCGAGGCCCTTGGGCGCGAAGGTCCTCTCGAAGAAGCCTCCGATGCCACTGGCGCCGTCCCAGACGGAGGTGACTACGGCGCGCGACTTGCCCTCGCCGGCCGGGGTCACGACCCAGGTGGTGACCATCGAGGAGTTGCGGTCCTTCTCGACGAGCTGGCCGTCGACGGGCTCGGTGACCTCCAGAAGGCAGTCACGGACGCGCTTGCTGGTCGCCTGGAGCTTCCAGTGCACGAGGGTGCCCTCGCCGTCGCCGCCCTCGCGGACCTCGTACTCGCTGAAGTGCTCGGGGAGCACCTTCGCGCGCGTGCCGCTGTAGTCCGCCAGCGCGTCGAACACCGTCTCCGCGTCCGCGGCGATGATCCGTTCCGTCGTGGCCTCGACCTGCGCCATTGACTGCCTCCAGCTTGTGGTTCCTCGGGGGTGTGGGCCAAGCGAACCACGCGGGCTCCGGGGCGCGAAATCCGGGTTGCGGTGATCAAGGGAACAGGTGTTCTATTCTTGGCGCAGGGCCGAGTCAGAGCCACGTCGACGCGGGGGCCTCGCGGAACCTCGTCGACGCCGAGATACCGAGGAGCCGTCCGTGCGCTGGGACAATCTGAGCGACAGACCGACCGCTCCCGCCGACCTCGGCCTGTTCGGCACGGACGCGGTGACGACGCGGACGTTCGACACCCCGGAGTTCCGCGGCATCACCTTCCACGAGGTGCGCGCCCGCTCGATCCTCAACCGGGTGCCCGGGGCCTCGCGGATGCCGTTCGAGTGGACGGTCAACCCCTACCGGGGCTGCACGCACGCGTGCGTGTACTGCTTCGCCCGCAAGACCCACAGCTATCTGGACCTCGACACCGGGCTCGGCTTCGACTCCCAGATCGTCGTCAAGATCAACGCCCCGGAACTGCTGGCGCGCCAGCTCGCCTCCGCCCGCTGGCAGGGCGCCCACATCGCGATGGGCACCAACGTCGACTGCTACCAGCGCGCGGAGGGCCGCTACCGCCTGATGCCGGGCATCCTCACCGCCCTGCGCGACCGGGCGAACCCCTTCTCGATCCTCACCAAGGGCACCCTGATCCTGCGTGACCTGGAGCTCCTCACCCAGGCCGCCCGGGTCACCGAGGTCGGCATCTCCGTCTCCGTCGGATTCACCGACCAGGAGCTGTGGCGGACGATCGAACCCGGCACCCCGTCCCCCGAGCGCCGCCTCGACGTGGTCCGCACCCTCGGCGAGCACGGCATCGACTGCGGGGTCCTGATGGCCCCTGTCGTCCCCTTCCTCGGCGACCGTCCCGAACAGCTGCGCGCGACGGTCCGCGCGATCGCGGAGGCCGGGGCGAGTTCGGTCACCCCGCTCGTCCTGCACCTGCGGCCGGGCGCGCGCGAGTGGTTCATGCAGTGGCTGCGACAGCACCATCCCGGCCTGGTACGGCGGTACGAGCGGATGTACGCGGACGGGGCCTACGCGCCGACCTGGTACCAGCGCCGGATCACCCGTCAGGTCCACGAACTGGCCGCCGAGTTCGGCATCGGCCCCACCGACCGGGGCACGGCGCGCCGGACACCCGTACCGGAGGAGCCCGCACTCGCGGCCGCCCCCGAGCAGCTCACGCTCCTCTGATCAGGCCCCCTCATCACGCGCCTCTGACCACGCTCCCCTGGCCACGCCACCCTGATCGCGCTCCCCTGATCATCTTTCTCCGATCATCGGACCGGTTCACCTGACACGCCGTCGGATCGTCCTCTGTTCGGGTCAACTCTCGGCGAAACAGGTCCTTCCACGGCCCGTTCGGGGCACGGACGCCCCATGACCCCACGCGCAGGAATGCTGATCGCCGCAGGAGCGCTGGTCGCCGGGACGGTCACCGTCCTGCCCGCCACTCCCGCAGGCGCCGGAGAACCGACCCCCCGGCCGTTCCCCCGGCTCGCCTGGACCGGCTGCGCCACCCAGGCGTACCCGAAGCTCCAGTGCGCCACCCTGAAGGTGCCGCTCAACCACGACGACCCGGCCGGTCGGAGCATCACGCTCGCCCTCACCCGGGTCCCGCACACCGCGAAGACCTTCCAGGGGCCACTGCTCGTGAACCCGGGCGGGCCCGGCGGCAGCGGGCGCACCATGGCCGGGTACGTGGCCGCCTCGCTGCCCCCGAAGGTCGCCGCCGAGTACGACGTGATCGGCTTCGACCCGCGCGGGGTCGGCAGGAGCGAACCCGCGCTCGACTGCCGGCCGGGTCACTTCGCGCCGGTCCGCCCCGACTCCGTACCGCGCGGCGCCGACGCGGAGAAGGAGGCGGTCGAGCGCGCCCAGGCCTTCGCCGAGGCCTGCGGCGACAAGTACGCCGACGTGCTGCCGTACATCGACACCGTCAGCACCGCCCGGGACCTCGACGAGATCCGCGACGCGCTCGACGCGCCCAAGATCAACTACCTCGGCTACTCGTACGGCACCTACCTGGGCGCCGTCTACGCGCGCCTGTACCCGGACCGGGTGCGGCGCATGGCGTTCGACTCCGTCGTCAATCCGCACGGGGTCTGGTACGAGGACAACATCGCGCAGGACTACGCCTTCGACACCCGCCACAAGGACTTCATGGCCTGGGTGGCCCGGCAGAACGCGGTGTACGAGCTGGGCACGGACCCGGCGGCGGTCGAGGCCGCCTGGTACCGGATGCGTGACGCGCTGCGCGACGCCCCGGCCGGCGGGAAGGTCGGTCCGGGCGAGCTGGAGGACACCTTCCTGCCCGGCGGGTACTACAACGGCTACTGGCCGCGTCTCGCGAGCGCCTTCTCCTCGTACGTCAACGACGGCGACGCGGCGCCGCTGACGGAGGCGTACGAGAAGTACGGAGAGGCCGACTCCTCCGCCGACAACGGCTACTCGGTCTACACGAGCGTGCAGTGCCGGGACGCGGCCTGGCCCCGGGACTGGAACGTCTGGCGCAAGGACAGCTGGGACGTCCACGCCAAGGCGCCCTTCTCGACCTGGAACAACGCCTGGTACAACGCGCCCTGCGCCTTCTGGCCCGTGCCGGGCCTGACCCCGCCGGACGTCACCAACGACCAGCTGCCGCCGACCCTCATCCTCCAGGCGACGGAGGACGCGGCGACCCCGTACGAGGGCGGCACGGCCCTGCACCGGCTGGTGCGCGGCTCCAGCCTGGTCGTCGAGGAGGGCGGCGGGAACCACGGGGTGACGCTCGGCGGCAACGACTGCCTGGACGACCACCTGGCCGCCTATCTCGCCACCGGCGAGGTGCCGCGCGGCGAGGACGGGTCCGAGGTCGACGCGGTCTGCGAGGCGCTCCCGGAGCCGGAGCCCGAGCCGATGGCCCCGGCCGGGAAGAAGAAGACGCAGAAGAAGGCGGAGAAGTCGGGCAAGCGGGTCGGCGCGCTGCGGCCGGAGGCGACCGGCGTCACCCTGCACGGGCTCCTCGGCCACGTCCGCTGACGACGGCCCCCGCACGCTCCCCCACCCACCCGCCGGCCCACCGGCACCCCACCGGCGACCCGCCGGCCCTCCGGAATCCCGCCCGACAGTGCCCGCGCCCCCAGGGGCGCGGGCACTGTCAGTGGCGTGCGCGAGGATGTGGGGCATGACGAACCACCTGACCCACGTCCCCGCGCCCGACGGCCTCGCGCCCAGCCCCCAGTGCAGCCACGTCGTCTGGGGGACGGGACGGTTCGTCGCGATATCCGGGCAGTGCGCGCTGGACGCCTCCGGCGCGGTGGTCGGGGAGGGTGACGCGGTGGCCCAGGCCCACCAGGTCTTCGCCAACCTGGAGCGCTGTCTCGCCGCCGCCGGCGCGGGTTTCACGGACGTGGTGAAGCTGACCTACTTCGTCACGGACGTGGCCCACCTCCCGGCGGTGCGGGACGCCCGGGACGCGCACTTCGCGGGGGTTCCGCTCCCGGCCAGCTCCGCGGTGCAGGTGTCGGCACTGGTCCGGCCGGAACTCCTCGTGGAGATCGAGGCCTTCGCCCTCGTCCCCGAGAACGAGAACGAGAACGAGAACGAGAACGGCGGGTCCAGGGCGGAGCTCCGCCTGCTCTAACCCTGCGAACGGAGCCGCGTCAGTGAGTCCTCGGCCGCACGGCCGAGCCGGGGGTGCGGGAGCGCGGCCTCCAGGGCCGGGCGGGCCCGGGGGTCGCCGAGGGCACCGAGCCCCTCGACGCAGGCGAGCCCGACCCGCCAGTGGGGGTCGTCGGCCGGAAGGCGTCGGCCGAGGACGGTGATCAGGGCCGGTACGGACTCGGGGGCGCGGAGTTCGGCGAGCAGTCGGACCGGCAGGAGGGCGTAGGCGACGCGGAGTTCGTTGGTGGCGAGGGCGGCGGCCGCGCGGGCGGTCCGCGGGTCGCCGAGCCGGACCAGGGCGTGGGCGGCGGTGACGCAGCGCTCGGGGTCGCGGTGGTTGAGGAGGAGGACCAGCGCCTCGAAGGAGCGCGGGTCGCCCGTGAGTCCGAGCTTGAAGGCGGCGATCTCGCGGGCCCAGAGCGGCTGTCCGGGTGCGGTGAGGACCTGGTGGAGTTCCTCCGGGTCGTCGGTTCCGGCGAGTTCTCCGAATGCCGCAGGGACTTCTCCGGTGTCATTCTCGATCTCGTCCCGCAATCGATCGATCATCGAGCAGAATTCCGGATCCTCGGCGCTTTCCATGAAAGCGAGCCTATCCGCGATCCAGATCACACTTTCTCAACTTGCCGGGACTGGCGCGCTCGTTACCGGCCGGTTAGTCTCAGGTGAGCGGGTCACCCCCCGCACTCCTCACAACAACCTGGTGACGCAGTTGTTGTGAGTGTTTCGTCGGTTCGGCAGTTTCGACGCGGCTCCGGGACAGAGTCCGTCGGCATCTTTTCCAGGGCATCGCCCTGCCAGGGCATCGCCTCCCTTCCAAAGCATCGCCTTCTTTCCAGGGCCTCGCCCTTCGTGCTTTCCCGCGCCCTTTCGCTCTCGCGCGCGCACTGCCCTCAGTCGTCACTCTTCCTCCCTGGAGTCCCCTGATGGACACCCCTCTCTCCACCATCGCCGTCGTCGGTCTCGGCACCATGGGCACCGGCATCGCCGACGTCCTCGCCCGGGCCGGCCGTGAGGTCATCGGCATCGACATCGACGACATCGCCGCCGCCCGGGCCGTCGCCGCCCTGGAGGCCTCCACCGCCCGCGCCGTGGCCCGCGAGCGGATCACGGAGGAGGAGCGGCAGGACGTCCTGGCCCGCTTCCGCACCTTCTCCGACCTCCAGGCGGCCGCCGAGGCCGACCTCGTGATCGAGGTCGTGCCCGAGTCGTACGAGGCGAAGCAGGAGGTCTTCCGGGCGCTCGACGGGATCGTCCGGCCCGACGCGATCCTCGCGACCGGCACCAACGCGCTCTCCGTCACCCGGCTCGCCGCCGACTCGGCCCACCCCGAGCGGGTGCTGGGCCTGCACTTCTTCGCCCCCGTGCAGGCGATGAAGCTGGTCGAGGTGGTCTCCTCGGTGCTGACCGACCCGCGGGCCGTCGACGCCGTCACCCGGCTCGCGCAGGACCTCGGCAAGGAGCCGGTGGCCGTCGGCGACCGGGCCGGTTTCATCGCGGACGGGCTGCTCTTCGGCTATCTGAACCAGGCCGCCGCCATGTACGAGGCCAAGTACGCCTCCCGCGAGGACATCGACGCGGCGATGCAGCTGGGCTGCGGACTGCCGATGGGCCCGCTGGCGCTGCTCGACCTGATCGGCGTCGACACGGCCCGTACGGTCCTCGAGGCGATGTACGCGTCCTCGCACGACCGGCTGCACGCCCCCGCCCCCATCCTCAAGCAGCTGAGCGAGGCGGGTCTGACCGGCCGCAAGTCGGGCCGCGGCTTCTACACCTACGAGGCGCCGGGCTCCGCCGAGGTCGTGCGGGACGCGCTCACCCCGCTGACCTCCGCCGAGGCCGGTACCGGTCGCGAGGTCCGTTCGGTCGGCGTCGCCGGCTCGGGCACCATGGCCTCCGGCATCGCCGAGGTCTTCGCCAAGGCCGGGTACGAGGTCGTCCTGGCGGCCCGCTCCCAGGAGAAGGCGGACACGGCCAAGGCCCGGATCGCCAAGTCCCTGGCCCGCTCCGTCGACAAGGGCCGGATGACCGGCGAGGCGCGGGACACGACGCTCGCCCTGATCACCGCGGCAGGGACGCTCGACGCGTTCGCCGAGGTCGACCTGGCCGTCGAGGCGGTCGCCGAGGACCTGGAGATCAAGCAGGAGCTGTTCGCGCGGCTCGACAAGATCTGCAAGCCGGGCGCGGTGCTCGCGACCACGACCTCCTCGCTTCCCGTCGTGGCCTGCGCCCGGGCCACCTCGCGCCCGCAGGACGTCATCGGGATGCACTTCTTCAACCCGGCGCCGGCGATGAAGCTGGTCGAGATCGTCCGTACGGTCCTGACGGCCGACGACGTCCACGCCACGGTCCGCGAGGTCACCACGAAGATCCGCAAGCACCCGGTGGACTGCGGCGACCGCGCCGGCTTCATCGTGAACGCGCTGCTCTTCCCTTACCTGAACAACGCGATCAAGATGGTCCAGGAGCACTACGCGACCCTCGACGACATCGACGCCGCGATGAAGCTGGGCGGCGGCTACCCGATGGGCCCGTTCGAGCTGCTCGACGTGGTCGGTCTGGACGTCTCGCTCGCGATCGAGCAGGTGCTGCACCGCGAGTTCCGCGACCCGGGCCTCGCCCCGGCCCCGCTCCTGGAGCACCTGGTGGCGGCCGGCTGCCTCGGCCGCAAGACGGGACGCGGCTTCCGCGAATATGCCCGCCGCTGAGCCGCCCACGGCGGGCTGGGGCGGCCTGCTGAGCTCCCCGGGCACCTCCGGTGCCCCGGGGGGCTCCCCGCCCCCACCTGGGCACACTCCCACTCCGATGCAGTACGTTCGGACCATGCCCAAGGCCGCGAAGACACCCCGTGCCACGTCCACGTCCGACGCTCCGGAGAGCGCGGCGGGCACCCGTGCCGCCGCCCAGCGGCTCAAGATGCGCCGGGAGCTGGCGACGGCGGCGATGGAGCTCTTCGCCACCAAGGGGTACGAGGCGACGACCGTCGACGAGATCGCGGCCACGGCCGGGGTCGCACGGCGGACCTTCTTCCGCCACTTCCGCTCCAAGGAAGAGGCGATCTTCCCGGACCACGACGACACGCTGGTGCGGGCGGAGGCGGTGCTGAACGCCGCTCCGCCGCACGAGCACCCGCTCGACACCGTGTGCCGGGGCATCAAGGAAGTCATGAAGATGTACGCGGGCTCGCCCGCGGTCTCCGTGGAGCGCTATCGGCTGACCCGTGAGGTGCCGACCCTGCGGGAGCGCGAGATCGCCTCGGTGGCCCGCTACGAGCGGCTGTTCACCCGCTATCTCCTCGGCCACTTCGACGAGCGCGACCACCACGACGGCAACGACGACCCGCTGCTCGCGGAGGTGGCCGCCTCCGCGGTCGTCACCGCGCACAACCACGTCCTGCGCCGCTGGCTGCGGGCGGGCGGCCAGGGCGACGTGGAGACCCAGCTCGACCACGCCTTCGCGATCGTCCGGGAGACCTTCGGCACGGGCATAGGCGCGGGCCGCCCGGCCCCCTCTCAGCAGGCCGAGCAGGCGCCGGCCGTCAGGGCCTCCACCACCGGCGACGTGGTGGTCGCCGTGGCCCGTACGGACGCTCCGCTCGACGAGGTCATGCGCACGATCCAGCAGGCGCTCAAGAAGCCCTGAGGGAAACCCCGAGCACACCCCTAGGAGCCCCTAGGAGCCCTTGAGGACCCCTCCAGACCTCTTCACGACGATGGCCGCCCCCGGTTTCCGGGGGCGGCCGTCTTCGTATCGTCCCAGTTCAGGACGCATTTCGATCGATCATCGCTCATCCGTGACGGGCAGATTGCATCTGAGTGAAATTGTTGGCACGCAGTGCCTTGTGTAGTGGCACGGCGTGTCATACGTTGATGTTGTCCGGGCGGCCGGCGAGCAGAGAACACCTCGTTCGCCGGCTGTCCCCACAAGCCGACGGCTCGTGCGCCCGGACGCCTGCGTCACAGGCACCCTCGCGCCACCAGCGCCGCGCCACCGCACACCGAGCCGAACCGACGGCACACCTCCACAGCACCAGCACTCCCCGCCGCAACCCTCAGGCGTCCTCCCTCGGACGCTCACCGCCGGAGGCAACCCGTGAAGGAAATCCTGGACGCGATCCAGTCGCAGGCTGTGACATCAAGCGGCTCCGCCGCGGTCACGTCCGCCGACTTCGCGAACATCTCGCTCCCCGAGTCGTACCGGGCCGTCACCGTCCACAAGGACGAGACGGAGATGTTCGCCGGCCTCGCCAGCCGCGACAAGGACCCGCGCAAGTCGCTGCACCTCGACGACGTGCCCCTGCCCGAGCTCGGGCCGGGCGAGGCACTCGTCGCCGTCATGGCCAGCTCGGTCAACTACAACTCGGTCTGGACCTCGATCTTCGAGCCCGTGTCGACCTTCGGCTTCCTGGAGCGCTACGGCCGCCTCAGCGACCTCAGCAAGCGCCACGACCTGCCGTACCACGTCATCGGCTCCGACCTCGCGGGCGTCGTGCTGCGCACCGGCCCCGGCGTGAACTCGTGGAAGCCCGGCGACGAGGTCGTCGCCCACTGCCTCTCGGTCGAGCTGGAGTCCTCCGACGGCCACAACGACACGATGCTCGACCCCGAGCAGCGCATCTGGGGCTTCGAGACCAACTTCGGCGGCCTGGCCGAGATCGCCCTCGTCAAGTCGAACCAGCTGATGCCGAAGCCCGGCCACCTGAGCTGGGAGGAGGCCGCCTCCCCCGGTCTCGTGAACTCCACCGCGTACCGCCAGCTGGTCTCCCGCAACGGCGCCGGCATGAAGCAGGGCGACAACGTCCTCATCTGGGGCGCGAGCGGCGGCCTCGGCTCGTACGCCACGCAGTTCGCCCTGGCCGGCGGCGCCAACCCGATCTGTGTCGTCTCCTCCCCCGAGAAGGCCGACATCTGCCGGGCGATGGGCGCCGACGCGGTCATCGACCGCAACGCCGAGGGCTACAAGTTCTGGAAGGACGAGCACACCCAGGACCCGAAGGAGTGGAAGCGCTTCGGATCCAAGATCCGTGAGCTGACCGGCGGCGAGGACATCGACATCGTCTTCGAGCACCCGGGCCGCGAGACCTTCGGCGCCTCCGTGTACGTCACCCGCAAGGGCGGCACGATCACCACCTGCGCCTCGACCTCGGGCTACATGCACGAGTACGACAACCGCTACCTGTGGATGTCGCTGAAGCGGATCATCGGCTCGCACTTCGCGAACTACCGCGAGGCGTGGGAGGCAAACCGCCTGATCGCCAAGGGCAAGATCCACCCGACGCTCTCCAAGGTCTACTCCCTGGAGGACACCGGCCAGGCCGCCTACGACGTCCACCGCAACCTCCACCAGGGCAAGGTCGGCGTCCTCGCGCTCGCGCCGCAGGAGGGCCTGGGCGTCAGCAACCCGGAACTGCGCGAGAAGCACATCGACGCCATCAACCGTTTCCGTAACATCTGAGCCCGGGACCATAGATGACTGAGCGCCAGAAGGACCGGCCGTGGCTCATGCGGACCTACGCCGGTCACTCGACCGCCGAGGCGTCCAACGAGCTGTACCGACGCAACCTCGCCAAGGGTCAGACCGGCCTCTCGGTCGCGTTCGACCTGCCGACGCAGACGGGCTACGACCCCGACCACATCCTCGCCCGCGGCGAGGTCGGCCGGGTCGGCGTCCCCGTCTCGCACCTCGGTGACATGCGGCGGCTGTTCCAGGACATCCCCCTGGAGCAGATGAACACCTCGATGACCATCAACGCCACGGCGATGTGGCTCCTGGCGCTCTACCAGGTGGCCGCCGAGGAGCAGGGTGCGGACATCACCCAGCTCCAGGGCACCACCCAGAACGACATCGTGAAGGAGTACCTGTCGCGCGGGACGCACGTCTTCCCGCCCGGCCCCTCCCTCCGCCTCACGACGGACATGATCGCGTACACGGTCAACAACATCCCCAAGTGGAACCCGATCAACATCTGCAGCTACCACCTGCAGGAGGCGGGGGCCACTCCGGTCCAGGAGATCTCGTACGCGATGGCCACCGCGATCGCGGTGCTCGACTCGGTCCGCGACTCCGGGCAGGTCCCGGAGGACCGCTTCGGCGAGGTCGTCGCCCGTATCTCCTTCTTCGTGAACGCGGGCGTCCGCTTCATCGAGGAGATGTGCAAGATGCGCGCCTTCGGCCGCATCTGGGACAAGATCACCCGCGAGCGGTACGGCATCGAGAACGAGAAGCAGCGCCGGTTCCGCTACGGCGTGCAGGTCAACTCGCTCGGCCTGACCGAGGCCCAGCCGGAGAACAACGTCCAGCGGATCGTCCTGGAGATGCTGGCCGTCACGCTCTCCAAGGACGCCCGCGCCCGGGCCGTGCAGCTGCCCGCCTGGAACGAGGCGCTGGGCCTGCCCCGGCCCTGGGACCAGCAGTGGTCGCTCCGTATCCAGCAGGTCCTCGCCCACGAGTCCGACCTGCTCGAGTACGAGGACATCTTCGCCGGCTCGCACGTCATCGAGGCCAAGGTCGAGTCGCTCGTCGGCGAGTGCCTGGCCGAGATCGAGCGGATCCAGGAGATGGGCGGCGCGATGGCCGCCGTCGAGTCCGGCTACCTCAAGTCGCAGCTCGTCTCCTCGCACGCCGAGCGGCGCGCCCGGATCGAGTCCGGCGACGAGAAGATCATCGGCGTGAACATCTTCCAGTCGACGGAGGAGAACCCCCTCACCGCCGACCTCGACACCGCGATCATGACGGTCGACCCCGCGGTCGAGGCGCGGGTCGTCGGCTCGCTGAAGACCTGGCGGGACAACCGCTACCAGCCGCCGTTCAACCACCCGCGCCCCTGCAAGGCCCTCGAACGCCTCAAGGAGGCCGCCAAGGGCACCGGCAACCTCATGGAGGCCACCCTCGAGTGCGCCCGCGCCGGCGTCACGACCGGCGAGTGGACCGAGGCCCTGCGCGAGGTCTTCGGCGAGTTCCGGGCGCCCACCGGCGTCTCCTCCGCCCCGGTCGCGGTGACGGCAGAGGCGGGCACGCCGCTGGCCGCCGTACGGGAGAAGGTGGCGCGGACCGCCGAGGAGCTCGGCTCCGGGCGGCTGCGGCTGCTCGTCGGCAAGCCGGGTCTGGACGGGCACTCCAACGGGGCCGAGCAGATCGCCGTCCGGGCGCGTGACGCCGGCTTCGAGGTGGTCTACCAGGGCATCCGGCTGACCCCCGAGCAGATCGTCAACGCGGCCCTCGCCGAGGACGTGCACTGCGTGGGCCTGTCGATCCTCTCCGGCTCGCACGCCGAGCTGGTCCCGGACGTCCTCGACCGCCTCCGTGAGGCGGGCGCGACCGACGTCCCGGTCATCGTCGGCGGGATCATCCCGAACGCCGACGCCGCAGATCTGAAGCGCGCGGGTGTCGCCGCCGTCTTCACACCGAAGGACTTCGGTATCACGGAGATCATCGGCCGTATCGTCGACGAGATCCGGAAAGCTCAGAAGCTCAGCCCCCTTGAAAGTACGGAGGTCCTCGCATGACCAGCCCCGTGAACCGTCTGCGTCCGCGCCGCTCCTGCCTCGCGGTCCCCGGCTCCAACCCGCGCTTCCTGGAGAAGGCCCAGGGCCTCGCCGCGGACCAGGTCTTCCTCGACCTGGAGGACGCCTGCGCGCCGCTGGCCAAGCCCGAGGCACGCCACACCATCGTGAAGTTCCTCAACGAGGGCGACTGGACCGGCAAGACCCGGGTCGTGCGCGTCAACGACTGGACGACCCACTGGACGTACCGGGACGTCGTCACGGTCGTCGAGGGCGCCGGCCAGAACCTCGACTGCATCATGCTGCCGAAGGTGCAGGACGCCCAGCAGATCGTCGCCCTCGACCTGCTGCTCACGCAGATCGAGAAGACCATGGGCTTCGAGGTCGGCAAGATCGGCATCGAGGCGCAGATCGAGAACGCCCAGGGCCTCACCAACGTCAACGCGATCGCGCAGGCCTCCCAGCGTGTCGAGACGATCATCTTCGGCCCGGCCGACTTCATGGCCTCCATCAACATGAAGTCGCTGGTCGTGGGCGAGCAGCCGCCGGGCTACCCGGCGGACGCGTACCACCACATCCTGATGAGCATCCTGATGGCCGCCCGCGCCAACAACCTCCAGGCGATCGACGGCCCCTACCTCCAGATCCGCAACCCGGAGGGCTACAAGGCCGTCGCGCGGCGCGCCGCCGCCCTCGGCTTCGACGGCAAGTGGGTGCTGCACCCGGACCAGGTCGCCGCCGCGAACGAGATCTTCTCGCCCGCGCAGGAGGACTTCGACCACGCCGAGCTGATCCTCGACGCGTACGACTACTACACGTCCGAGGCCGGCGGGAAGAAGGGCTCCGCGATGCTCGGCGACGAGATGATCGACGAGGCCTCCCGCAAGATGGCCCTGGTCATCTCCGGCAAGGGCCGCGCCGCCGGCATGCAGCGCACCACCAAGTTCGAGATCCCGGAGGCCTGAGTCCGATGCAGTTCGGCCGTACCTACGAAGAGTTCGAGATCGGTGCCGTCTACAAGCACTGGCCCGGAAAGACGGTCACCGAGTACGACGACCATCTCTTCTGTCTGCTGACGATGAACCACCATCCGCTGCACATGGATGTGAATTACGCCGAGAACACGACGGATTTCGGTAAGAACGTCGTCGTCGGCAACTACATCTACTCGCTGCTGCTCGGCATGTCCGTGCCGGACGTCTCCGGCAAGGCGATCGCCAACCTGGAGATCGAGTCGCTGCGGCACGTGGCGCCGACCTTCCACGGCGACACGATCTACGGCGAGACGACGGTCCTCGACAAGACCCCGTCGAGGTCGAAGAACGACCGCGGCATCGTCTACGTCGAGACCAAGGGCTACAAGCAGGACGGCACCCTCGTGTGCGTCTTCCGCCGCAAGGTCATGGTCCCCACCGAGACGTACATCAAGGAGCGCGGCGGCGAGCAGCCCGGCCGCCCCGAGCTGATCGAGCCCGCCAAGAAGACGGAGAAGTAGCCATGGCCCGACTCGCCCAGACCGCCGGGCTCACGGACGTCCAGCAGGAGATCCTGAAGACCGTCCGGGAGTTCGTCGACAAGGAGATCATCCCGGTCGCGACCGAGCTGGAGCACCGCGACGAGTACCCGCAGGAGATCGTCGACGGGCTCAAGGAGCTCGGCCTCTTCGGCCTCATGATCCCCGAGGAGTACGGCGGTCTCGGTGAGTCGCTCCTCACCTACGCGCTGTGCGTGGAGGAGATCGCGCGCGGCTGGATGTCGGTCTCCGGCATCATCAACACGCACTTCATCGTCGCGTACATGCTGAAGCAGCACGGCACCCAGGAGCAGAAGGACTACTTCCTTCCGCGGATGGCGGCCGGCGAGACGCGCGGCGCCTTCTCGATGTCGGAGCCGGGCCTCGGCTCGGACGTGTCGGCCATCACCTCGAAGGCGGTGAAGGACGGCGACGAGTACGTCCTCAACGGCCAGAAGATGTGGCTGACGAACGGCGGTACGTCAACGCTGGTCGCCGTTCTCGTCCGAAGTGACGAAGGACACCCGGAGGGCACCGCCCCCCACAAGTCGATGACGACCTTCCTCGTCGAGAAGGAGCCCGGCTTCGGAGAGGTCCGACCCGGCCTCACCATTCCCGGGAAGATCGACAAGATGGGTTACAAGGGCGTCGACACGACCGAACTCATCATGGACGGACTGCGCATTCCGGCCAATCGGGTCCTCGGCGGCACGACGGGCCGAGGGTTTTACCAAATGATGGACGGCGTGGAAGTCGGCCGCGTGAACGTGGCGGCCCGTGGTTGCGGCGTCGCGCAGCGTGCTTTCGAACTGGGTGTCTCATATGCCCAGCAACGTCACACTTTCGGCAAGGCGATCGCGGAACACCAGGCGATTCAGTTCAAGCTCGCCGAGATGGCTACCAAGGTCGAGGCCGCTCATGCCATGATGGTGAACGCAGCACGCAAAAAGGACTCCGGGGAACGAAACGACCTCGAAGCAGGGATGGCGAAGTACCTCGCCTCCGAATACTGCAAGGAGGTCGTGGAGGATGCCTTCCGCATTCACGGCGGCTACGGGTTCTCGAAGGAGTACGAGATCGAGCGTCTCTACCGCGAGGCGCCGATGCTGCTCATCGGTGAAGGTACCGCCGAGATCCAGAAAATGATCATTGGTCGTCGGCTGCTCGAGGAGTACCGATTCCAGGGTTGATTGTCGCGTTTGAGTCGATTCGGCCGCGAAGAAGATCACACCCTGTGTTCGTCTTCCGGCCGTCGACTCGGTTCCTGGCTTGCCCAGTTGCGCCCCGCAACCGATAGCATCGCCGGAAAGCCGCCGTCCCCCGTTGCCAGTGCGGCATCATCCGCTACGAAGGTCATCCATGCCCCACAGCCAAACCTCTGCACACCGCGACAGCCTCTCGGGCGTACGCCTCGCGCGCGGAGCATCGCCGTGGCTTCTGCCGACCGTCGCCACCGCGGCGCTCTCCCTCTTGCGCGCGCGCAAGTCGAGGCGTGCCGCGGCCATCGCCGTGCCCACCACCGCTCTCGCGGCGGGCATGCTGTGGTTCTTCCGCGACCCCGAGCGCGAGATCGCGCAGGGCCGGGTCATCTCCCCCGCCGACGGTGTGGTGCAGAGCATCATGCCGTGGAAGGACGGACGGACCCGGGTCGCCATCTTCATGAGCCCGCTGAACGTCCACGTCAACCGCGCGCCGCTGGCCGGCACGGTGACGTCCGTGGAACACATCCCCGGCGGGTTCGTCCCGGCGTTCAACAAGGAGAGCGAGAACAACGAGCGCGTTGTCTGGCACTTCGACACCGAGCTCGGCGACATCGAGATGGTGCAGATCGCGGGTGCCGTGGCACGACGCATCGTGCCGTACATCCCGCAGGGGACGAAGGTCGAGCAGGGTGACCGGATCGGCCTGATCCGCTTCGGCTCGCGTGTCGACATCTACCTCCCGGAGGGTGTCGAGGTCGCCGTCGAGGTCGGCCAGGCCACGACCGCGGGGGTGACTCGCATTGACCGTGATTGATCCCGACACACGGGCTGCCGGCTGGGCTGCCGAAGCCGAGGCGGAGGCGGCCGAAGCGGCCGAGGAGATGCCGCTGTCGTTGAGGCTGTCCATAGCGGACGCCCTCACGCTCGGTAACGCCACGTGTGGCTTCATGGCGGTCTACTTCACGACGACCGGCATCCTGATCCCTCACCTCACCGGCAGCACGGAGACCGGCATGGCGCGCAACAGCGCCGCCACGGCCGTGATCCTCATGCTGGCAGCGGCGATCTTCGACCTCTTCGACGGCATCGTGGCGCGCAAGCTCCGCAGCTCGCCGATGGGCGCCGAGCTCGACAACCTCTCGGACCTGATCAGCTTCGGTCTGGCCCCGGCCTACTTCGTCCTCGTGTACGGGATGGTCGCGGACGACGCGCAGCAGAAGGTCTCGGCGGTGGCCGCGATCGTGGTGCTGCTCGCCGTGGTGCTGAGGCTCGCGAGATTCTCGTGCGTGACGATGAAGGACGGCATGTTCCAGGGCATGCCGAGCCCCTTCGGCGCGCTGACGGTCGTCTCGATCGTTCTCCTTGAGCTGCCGTTCATCCCGACGCTCCTCGCGATCATCGGGGTGGCCTGGCTGATGGTGAGCCGGGTCGAGTACCCCAAGCCGCGGGGTGTCCTCGCGGTGGCGATGCTCGGCTGGATCGTCGGTGCGATGGGCATGCTGGCGGCCTGGGCGTTCGACGCCCCGGGCGGGGCGTTCCTGCTCCAGACCGGCTGCGCGCTCCAGGTGGTGATGGGCGCCGTGATCCCCCTCTTCGCGACGGCCCGCCGGGTGAACACCTTCCGCGGCAACCGCCGTGAGAGCCGCGAGGCGCGTGCCGCGCAGCTGCGGTAGCGGATCGAGTGGTACGTGAAGGGCCCCGGGAGGCGACCAGCCTCCCGGGGCCCTTTCGTGTGCCCGGGGGTCAGCCGAGGCGCTTGTAGTACAGCGTGGTGGCGCACAGGGCGCCGGCCGGGTCCGCGGCGAAGTCCGGGATCGTTCCCGCGGCGGTCCAGCCCGCTCCCCGGTAGAGGCGCTCGGCCGGGCTGTCGGTCTGGGTGTCCAGGACGAGCAGGCTCAGGCCGGTGGCAGCGGCGTGGGCCTCGGCCGTGGCGAGCAGCCGGCGGCCGAGGCCGCGGCCCCTGGCGGAGCCGTGCACGAGGAGCCGGGCGATCTCGCCGCGGTGACGGCCGTTGTCCGTGCCGGTACGGACGAGGGTGACGACACCGGTCAGGCTCCCGTCCGGGGCGTGGGCGGCCCACACGTCTCGTACGCCCGCCTCGGTCTCCTCGGCGACGCCCGACCACCAGGCGGCCGCTCTGGCCGTCTCCAGGGGCGCCAGGAAGCCGACGGAGGCCCCGCCGTCGACGGCGTCCACGAGGAGCGCGGCGAGACCGGCGGGGGCGTGGATCCGTACGGCGTCGGGGGTGAGGCGCTCGATGACGTCAGGGGCGGCGAGCGGCTTCTCCAGGCAGACCAGGTCCGGCCGCTCGTCCCAGGAGGCGACGGGCGCGAAACCGAGGCTCCGGTAGAGGGCGAGCGGCTCCGCCCGCCAGGCCCAGACCGTGAGGCGTACGGCGGGTGCCCCGGAGGCGGCGGCCCGGCGCAGGGCCTCCGCCATGAGCGCCTTCGCGAGGCCCTTCCGCCGGGCCTCGGGCGCGACCCAGAGCCGCTTGATCTCGGGCGCGCGGCCCTCGCGGGGCGCCTTGAGGACGACACACCCCGACGGGGCGTCGGCCCCGGGCGCGGTGACGAGCAGGACGGTGTCGGCGGCGAAGGCGGCGGCCGGGTCCTCGGCCTCTCCCCGGTATACGGCCGGGAGCTCGGCGACCGTCTCCACGGCCGTCCCCTTCTCGGCCTGGTTGACCAGATGGTAGGCGGCCAGCAGGTCGCGGAGGCGCGGGTGGGAACGGTTCTCCTCGATACGTGCAGTCATGGGCCAGAGCTTCACACCGCGATGTTTCGGGGATGTGAAGATCCACTAGGGTCGGGTCCATGCGTGTACTGGTCGCGGGCGCCACGGGCGCCGTGGGTCGTCAGCTCGTCCCCCGCCTCGAAGCGGCGGGCCACGAGGTCGTGGGCATCTCCCGGCGCGGTCCGCGCCCCGTGGACGTCCTGGACGCCGCGGCGGTGCGGCGGGCGGTGGCCGAGGCCGCGCCGGACGCCGTGGTGCACCAGCTGACGGACCTGGGCGGGGCGGACGGGGCCGCGAACAACCGGGTGCGGATCGAGGGCACACGCCATCTCGTGGACGCGGCGCGGGCGGCCGGGGTCGGCCGGATCGTCGCGCAGTCGATCGCCTGGGCGTACGGCCCCGGGGACGCGCCCGCCGACGAGTCCGTACCGCTCGACGCGACGGAGGAGCTGCCCCGGGCCCGGATCGTCGCGGGCGTCCGCGCCCTGGAGTCCGCGGTGGCGGAGCTTCCGGAGGCCGTCGTCCTGCGGTACGGGATCCTCTACGGGCCCGGCACCTGGTACGCGCCCGGGGGCGCGGTGGCCGCCGCACTGGCCGGGGATCCGGAGGCCCGGTTCCTGGGCAGCACGGCGGCCGACGGTTCGGTGAGCTCCTTCGTGCACGTCGCCGATGCCGCCGAGGCGGCCGTACGGGCCCTGGCCTGGCCCTCGGGCGCGTACAACGTGGTGGACGACGAGCCCGCGCCCGGCCACGACTGGCTGCCGGTCCTGGCCGGAGCGCTCGGCGTCCCGGCCCCGGAGCGGAGCGGGGGCCGGGCGCCCTGGGCCCGGGGCGCGGTGAACGCCCGGGCCCGCGCGCTGGGCTGGGCCCCGGCCCGCCCGTCCTGGCGGACGGGCTTCGCGGACACGGCCTACGGCGTGTAGGCCTTCGCCGCGTCCGAGACGAACGGCTGCCGGACCGCGCGCATGCCGCCGGGGACGGCCTTGTCCGGCTGGATGATCACGGACTCGCGGGAGGACGGCGCCTTCGGGTCGCCCAGGTCGTGGGTCATGCCGAAGCCGGCGTCGTGGGCCTTCAGGCTCAGGAGCGCCTTGTCGACGCCCTCGCGGGTGAGGTCCTTGTCGGCGCAGGCCTTCTTCAGGGCCTCACCGAAGACGCCGGCCGCGGTCCAGCCGGCGACGATGCCGTTGTCGAGGCCGTCGCCGGGGTAGGCGGCCTGGTAGTCGGCGACGAGCTTCTTGGCGGTCGGGGTGTCCGCGCCGATGGGCAGGCTCGGCGAGGCGAACCAGTACATCTTCTCCAGGGCGGGCCCGGCCTGGGTGCCGAGGAGCTGCGGGGCGAAGGCGGAGTTGTTGCCGACGACGGGGACCTTGAGGCCGGTGGCGGCCGCGACGCCGACGAGGGAGGCGGCCTGGCGGGGGCCGGCGCTGATGACGACGGCCTTGACCCCGGCCTGCTTGAGCGCCGAGACCTGCGCCGACATGTCGTTGTCGGTGGGCTTGATCTTCTGCTCGACGACGGTCAGGCCGGCCTTCTCCGCGGCGTACTTCGAGCCCTTCAGCGCGTTCTCGCCGTAGTCGCCCTCGAAGTAGACGTGGCCGAGCTTGTCGCCGGACTTCAGGCCCTTCTCCTTGAGCAGGAAGTCGACGGCGTTGATCGTCTCGACGTCGTACGTGGCGCCGAGGACGCGGATGTACGGGGAGCCGAGGAGGGAGGCCGACCAGGCCTGGGGCAGGACGAGCCCCTTGTCCTTGCCGTCGACCTTGGGCTTGACCGCGGCGACGAACGGGGAGCCGATGAACTGGGGGAAGCCGACGACCTTCGGCTCCAGCTCGGTGTAGGCGGCGAGCGCCTTCTGCGGGTCGTAGCCGTGGTCGCGGACCGTGAGCTCCAGCTGCCGGCCGCAGATCCCGCCGGCGGCGTTGACCTGCTTCACGTACAGCTGCTGGGCCTGGGTGACGCTCTTGCCGAGGGTCGCGTACACGCCGGTCATGTCGGTGAGGGCGCCCAGCGCGATCGTCTTGTCGGTGACGCCCACGCCGGTCTTCACCCCGCCCGCGTCGGTCTGCTTGCCGTCGCCGGTCTTGGCCTTGGAGCTGCATCCGGCGGCGGTGAGGGCGACCAGTGCGGCGAGCGCGGCGGTCAGGCCCCGCACGGCCTGTCTGCGGTGGTTCATCGTGTCTCCCCAGAGGGTTCGGTGGACGGGGTGTCGGTGGACGGGGTGTCGGTGGGGGTGGGGGTGGGGGTGGGGGTGGGGGTGGGGGTGGGGCTCTTGGGTGGGGGGCTCTTGGGTTTCCTGGCGGCGAGGCGGACCAGGCCGCCCGGCAGGAACAGCACCACCGCGACGACGGCGGCGCCGTAGAGGTAGCGCGAGGCCTCCCCCGGTGCGATCCCGCCCGTCCCCGGGGCGGAGACCAGGGGCAGCGCCTCGCTGTACCGGGTGAGGACCTGCGGCAGGAGGGAGACGAAGACGCCTCCGACGACCGCGCCGGCGACGGAGCCGAGACCGCCGATGACGATCATGGCCAGGTATTCGAGGGAGAGCGCCATGCCGAAGTACTCCGGCACGGTCCGCTGGAAGACGAGGGCGAGCAGGACGCCGGCCAGGCCCGCGTACATGGAGGAGAGGACGAAGACGGCGGCGCGGTAGCGGGCCACCGGGATGCCCATGACCCCGGCGGCGATCCGGTGGTCCCGGATCGCGTTCATGGCGCGGCCGGGACGGCCCCTGAGGACTCCCCTGGCGAAGAGCACCGCACCGAGGAGCAGGATCAGGCCGAGGTACCAGAGCTTCTCCACGGCACCGAACGGCACCTGGGCGACGAGGAGTTCGGTGTCGTCGAAGGTGAGTCCGAAGAGGGAGAGCGGCGGGACGGCACGGCCGTTGTAACCACCGGTCAGGTCATGGGCGTTGAAGAGGACGTGCTGCCCGATGAAGATCAGCGCGAGGGTGGCGATGCCGAGGTACGCGCCGCGCAGCCGGCCCGCGATGGGGCTGAACAGCCCGCCGGCCAGGCCCGCGAGGGCCACCGCGAGGACGGCGGCGAGCCAGCCGGGCAGGCCGAGACCGGCGAGTCCGTCCGCACCGTCGCCGGCGAAGAGGCAGTAGCCGTAGGCGCCGACGGCGAGGAAGAAGGCGTGCCCCATGGAGAGTTGGCCGGTGGCGCCGGTCAACAGGTTGATGCCGAGGGCACCGAGGGCGGCGACCATGGCGAACAGCCCGGCCTGGAGCCAGAAGCGGTCCAGGTAGAACGGGAGCGCGACGAGGAGGAGTCCGGCGGCGGTCCACGCGTACACCGCGGGCGTACGGACGCGCAGGGCGCTCCGGGCGAGCGTCTCAGACACGGGCGAGCTCCTTCGTACCGAAGAGTCCGGCCGGGCGGATCAGCAGGACCGCGACCATGACGAGGTAGGGGGCGAGGTCGCCGATGCCCCGGCCGAGGAAGGCCAGGTCGCTCTGGTAGCCGGTGGCGAGGGACTCGGTGATGCCGACGAGGAGTCCGCCGACGAGGGCGCCCGTGGTGGAGTCGAGGCCGCCGAGGATGGCGGCGGGGAAGGCCTTGAGGGCGGCGAGCGAGGTGGCGCGTTCCAGGCCGGGCGTCGGGAAGACGGTGAGGAAGAGCGCGGCGACGGCGGCGAGGGCGCCGGCGACCGCCCAGGCCCCGAGGGAGACCCGGCCGAGCCGGATGCCCATGAGGGCGGCGGTCTCCTGGTTCTCGGCGGCGGCCCGCATGGCGACGCCCCAGGAGGTGTAGCGGAAGGCGAGCAGGAAGGCGGTGATGAGGAGCGCCGCGACGAGGAGGGCGGCGATCCGGGTCTGCGCGATGGTGACCGGGCCGACGGTGAGGACCGCGTCGCCCCACGGGTCGCCGAGGGCGAGGATGTCGGTGCCGATCCGGCGGGTCAGCTCGGTGGCGAGCAGGATGTCGACGCCGATGGTGACGATCGCGAGGACGCTGTGGTCGGCGCCCCGGTGGCGGCGCATGACGAAGAACTCGACGGCGGCGCCGACCACGGCGGCGCCCGCGATCCCGGCGAGCAGCGCGGGCCAGAAGCCGATGTCGTCGTGGAGGACGGCGGTGACGTAGCCGCCGGCCAGGAGGAGGGAGGCATGGGCGAAGTTGACGACCTCGGTGGCGCGGAAGATGACCACGAAGCCGAGGGCGATGAGGGCGTAGATCGAGCCCAGTGAGACGCCGTTGATCAGGATTTCAGCGAAGGTGCTCACGCGGCGGTCTCCTCTCCGAGGTAGGCGCGGACGACCGCCGGGTCGTTCTGGACGTCGCCGGGGGCTCCGTCGGCGATGCGGCGGCCGAAGTCGAGGACGGTGACGGAGTCGGCGAGCCGCATCACCAGGCCCATGTCGTGCTCGACGAGGAGGACCGAGATGCCGAGGCTGTCGCGGACGCCCGCGATGACGGCGGCGGTACGGACCCGCTCGTCGGCGGTCATGCCGGCGACGGGCTCGTCGAGCAGCAGCAGCTTCGGCTCCATGCAGAGGGCGCGGGCGAGTTCGGCGAGCTTCTGCTGTCCGTACGGAAGGGAGCCGGCGGGCTGCGCGAGCTGCTTCTCCAAGCCGACGAAGGCGGCGATCTCCCGGACCCTGGCCCGGTGGCGGGCCTCCTCGCGGGCGGCGGAGGGGAGCCGGAGTCCGGCGGCGAGGAAGCCGGTGCGGGTGAGCCGGTGGCGGCCGAGCATCAGGCTGTCCTCGACGCTGGCGCGGGGCGGCAGGGCCAGGTTCTGGAAGATCCGGCCGACGCCGAGGTCCGCGATCCGGTGCGGGGGCAGGGTGGTCAGCTCGTGTGCGCCGAGGCGGACGGAGCCCGCGGTGGCCCGGTAGACGCCGGAGAGCACGTTGAAGCAGGTGGACTTGCCGGCGCCGTTGGGGCCGATGAGGGCGTGCACGGTGCCGGGCCGGACGGTGAAGCCGATGCCGTCGAGGGCGGTGAGCCCGGCGAACCGGACAGTCAGGTCCTCGACGACGAGGGCGGGGACGTCGGGGATGGCCGGGGCGGGCGCGGGGGCGCCGGTCCTCGGGGCGGGCACGGACGCCTCGCTCGTCGGTGCGCGCAGGGACGCCTCGCTCGTCGGTGCGGGCACGGACGCCTCGCTCGTCGGGTCGCTTGCCTGGTCGCTCATCGGGTCTCCTCCCAGCGGGACAGGACCGGGTGCGCGGCCCGGGCGCGGGCCGCGTCGGCGGCGGCGTCCTCGTCGACGACGCCGAGGTAGCGGCGGCGCACCTCGTCGGAGGCGGCGAGCTCGGCCGCCGGTCCCGAGAGGGTGACCTCGCCGACCTCCAGGACGTACGCGCGGGAGGCGAGCCGCAGCGCGAGCGCCGCGTTCTGCTCGACGAGGAGCACGGCCGTGCCCTGGGCGTTGATCTCGCGGACGGCGTCCGCGATCCGGGCGGCCATCAGCGGGGCGAGCCCCAGGGACGGCTCGTCGAGGAGGAGCAGGCCCGGCGCGGCCATGAGGGCTCGGCCGACGGCGAGCATCTGCTGCTCGCCGCCGGAGAGCAGCCCGGCCTGCTGGCGGGCCCGGTCGGCCAGGACCGGGAAGAGCTCGTGGACCCGGCGCAGCGCGGCGGCCTTCGCGGCGCGGTCGCCGCGGCGGCCGAGCGCGCCGGCGCGGAGGTTGTCCTCGACCGTCATCCGGGCGAAGACCTGGCGGCCCTCCGGCACCTGGGAGACGCCGGCGGCGACGACCCGGTCGGGCGGGAGCCCGTCGAGCGGCCGGCCGTCGCGGCTCACCGTGCCGGAGACCACGGACCCGCCGTGGAACCGCAGGGTGCGCGAGACGGCCCGCAGCAGGGTCGACTTGCCGGCGCCGTTGCCGCCCAGGACGGTGACGACGGCGCCCGCCGGTACGGTCAGCGACACCTGGCGCAGCGCGCGCACCGGTCCGTATCCCGCCGTGAGGTCCTTGACCTCGAGGGCGGGTGCGGTTCCTCCCATGGATCCCCTTCCCCGGCCGTCTTTGTTACTCGGCCGTTCAGTGGCGCTCACCCCAGCACCGCGCCGGACGGTCCGTCCACGTCCCGCGGCCGAATCGCTGCCGGTGACCAGCGGGGACGGCGATGGGCTGTGCATGCGCACAACGCTGCGCGTCAGGGGTGTGCCGAGGGGCCCGGTGCGGTGGATCCTCCGGGGCATGGGACGGCGCAGACGGCGGACCGGTGACGACTGGAAGGTGCTCGCTCAGGCGTGCACGGCGCTTCTGGAGCGGGTGCCGGAGCTGGTGGACGAGCATCTGAGAGAGCTGCACGCGTACGAGCCCGCCTACGGGCGGATCCTGCCGTACGACCAGCACTGGCAGGAGGCCCAGGAGGCGATGCGGATCGGGATCGAGATGATCTCGGCGCCGCGGAACTCGCCCCGGCGGGATCTTCAGCAGGCGGAGGAGATGGGCCGGCGCAGGGCCGCGCAGGGGATGCCGCTCGAGCTGGTCGTGCACGCGTACCGCCACGCGGGGCATCTGGTCTGGGACGCGCTGATCGAGGGCGCCCGGGACGACACGGCGCAGCTGGCGGCGCTGATGCAGTCGGCGACGACGGTGTGGTCGGCGGTGGACGCGCAGGCGGACACGGCGTCGGAGGCGTACCGGTCGGCGGAGGCGGAGCTGCGGCGCCGGACCGACGAGCAGCTCCAGGCGCTCCTGGACGCGCTGCTCCAGGGTCAGTGGTCGGCCGAGCTGGTGTCGCGGGCGGCGGCGGGCCTGGACCTGCCGGAGCAGGGGCGGTACGCGGTGGTGGTGCTGCGCTACGACCGGCGGGAGGAGCGGGAGTCGTTCCACCGGCAGGTGCAGGGCGAGGGCGTGCGGTTCCTGTGGCGGATGGGCGCGGACTGCGAGATCGGGGTGGTGGCGCTGGCCGGGGAGACCGGTCTGGACGCCCTGTCGGAGCTCCTCGACGGGCGGTGCCCGGGGCCGGGCGGGATCAGTCCGGTCGTGGTCGGCCTGACCGAGCTGGGCCGGGCGCGGCGTCTCGCGGAGCTGGCCCTGCGCACGTGCCCGCCGGGCAGCCGGCAGATCGTGCGGCTGGACCGCCGGATGGCGGGGGCGCTGGTGGTGGGCCAGCCGGAGGTGGCGAGCCTGCTGGTCTCGGACGTCCTGGGCGGTCTCCTCGAACTGGATCCGGCGGACCGGGCGGTCCTCCTGGAGACGCTGGACGTGTGGCTCGACTGCGAGGGCTCGGCGGGTCGGGCGGCGGGCCGCCTGTACTGCCACCGGAACACGGTGTTCAACCGCCTGCGGCGCCTGGAACAGCTGACGTCACGGTCGCTGTCCCGGCCGCGGGACCTGACGGAGATGACACTGGCCCTGGACGCGTTCCGGCTGACGGCGTCGCAGGGGTGAGGAACACTCGTACGGGCCGGGGAACGGCGCCCAGGACCCGTACGAGCGTCTTCGCGTGCGGCGACAGGGGTGTCTCCCGCGTGCGGCGGCGTGCGACTACGACAGGAAGTCGCGGGCGATCGACGCCGCCACGTCCTCCAGGAGCGGGCCCGCGTTCGCCATGGACGTGGACGGGTCCGGTTCCAGGGCGGTGAGGGGGTACGCGCGGCGGATGCCCGCCTTGCCGAGGGCCTCCGGCGGGAGGGCCAGGCGGCCGCAGACCGCGACGACCTCCTTGCCGGCCGCGCGGGCCGCCGCGGCGACGCCCGCCGGGGCCTTGCCGTGGAGGGTCTGCTCGTCGAGGGAGCCCTCGCCGGTGATGACGAGGGTGGCCCGCTCCAGGGCGGGGGCGAAGCCGAGGACCTCCAGCATCAGCTCGATGCCGGGGCGGAAGCTCGCGCCCAGGATGAGGGCGCCGTAGCCGATGCCGCCCGCGCCGCCCGCGCCGGGCGCCACGGCCGCTTCGGCCGCCTTGGGGCCGATGGCCTTCTCCAGGACGGTGGCGAAGTGGGCGAGGGCCGCGTCCAGGGTGCGGACGTCGTCCGGGGTGGCACCCTTCTGCGGGCCGTAGACGGCGGGCGCGCCCTTGGGGCCGGTGAGCGGGTTGTCGACGTCGCTGGCCAGGATCAGGTCGACCGAGGTGAAGCGCGGGTCGAGGCCGGTGAGGTCGGCCGTGGCCAGCTCCGCGAGGGCCGCGCCGCCGGGTCCGACGGGCTCGCCGGCCGCGTCGAGGAAGCGGGCGCCGAGCGCGGCGAGCATGCCGGCGCCGCCGTCGGTGGTGGCGCTGCCGCCGACGCCGAAGACGACGGTGGTCGCCCCCGCGTCCAGCGCGGCGCGGAGCAGTTCCCCGGAGCCGTAGGTGGTCGCGGTCAGCGGGGCGAAGACCCCGGCGGGGAGGAGCTGGAGACCCGAGGCCTCCGCCATCTCGACGACCGCGGTGGTGTCGCGCAGCGCGTAGGCCGCCGTGACCGGCTCGCCGAGCGGGCCCGTCACCTGGACCTCGCGGCGTTCGAATCCGGCCGCGACCGCGGCCGCGACGGTGCCGTCGCCGCCGTCCGCGACGGGCAGCGTCTCCACCGTGAGCTCCGGGACGACCCGTCGCAGTCCTGCCGTGACCCGCTCCGCGACCTGTACGGCCGTGAGCGAACCCTTGAACTTGTCGGCCGCCACGAGTACGTGAGCGACCTGAGTTGCTGCCCCGTCCGTCACCTTGCATCCCTTGCTTTCGAACGTGCAGTCGCGCCAGGGCCGACCCTATCCGTACCGCCAGACGGCGTGCCACCCCCTGATAAAGCGATATTCCGCACCATAGTGGGGTCGCATGAGTACGGAACGGATCGAACGGACCCCGCGTGAGCGGCCCGCACCCGATGGCGTACCCGATGGCAAGGTCATCGGGATCGGGATCGCGGCCGTCGTGGCGGTCGTCGCCTGGGCGGCCCTGGGCGAGGACTCCTTCGACAGCGCCTCGTCCACGGCCCTGCAGTGGGTGCTGTCCAATTTCGCCTGGCTGTTCGTGGTCGCCGCGGACACCTTCCTGGTGCTGTGCGTGGTGATCGCGCTGAGCCGCTTCGGCCGGATCAGGCTGGGCGCGGACGACTCGGAGCCCGAGTTCACGAACCTCGCGTGGATCGCGATGATGTTCAGCGCCGGCATGGGTATCGGTCTGATGTTCTACGGGGTCGGGGAGCCGCTCCAGCACTTCCTGAGCCCTCCCCCGGCGAGCGGGGTCCCGGCCGGGACCGGCGCCGCGGCCCGTACCGCCATGGAGTACTCGTTCTTCCACTGGACGCTCACCCCGTGGGCGATCTACGGCATCGCCGGTCTCGCCCTCGCGTACGCGGGCTTCCGCAAGGGCCGCGGCAACCGGCTCAGCTCGGCCTTCGTGCCGCTGATGGGCGCGCGCCGGGCGAACTCCTGGCCCGGCAAGGCGATCGACCTGCTCGCGGTCTTCGCGACGGTCTTCGGCACGGCGACGAGCCTGGGGCTCGGCGCCCTCCAGGTGGCCGAGGGGCTGAACCTCACGATGGGCGTGGAGAACACCACCTCCACGCAGCTGATCATCATCGTGTCGCTGTCGGCGGCCTTCGTCGTGTCGGCCTTCTCGGGGCTCCACAAGGGCGTGAAGTGGCTTTCCACGCTGAACATCGTCCTCGCCGGCTGTCTGATGCTCTTCGTCTTCCTGCTCGGCCCGACCGTCTACATCCTGGACACCATCCCGGCCTCGGTCGGCGGCTATCTGCACCAGCTGCTGCCGATGGCGAGCCGGACCGGCGCCTTCTCCGATCCCGACTGGCTGGGCGCGTGGACGATCTTCTACTGGGCGTGGTGGCTGTCCTGGGCGCCCTTCGTCGGCACCTTCATCGCCCGGATCTCGCACGGCCGGACGATCCGAGAGTTCCTGACGGGCGTGCTGCTCGTGCCCTCTGGCGCGACCGTGGTGTGGTTCTGCGTGATGGGCGGTACGGCGATCCGGCTGGAGTCGACGGGCGCGGCGGACCTGGCGGAGGCGGTCGAGGACGGCGCGGAGGCCTCGCTGTTCGCGATGCTGGAGGCGCTGCCGATCGGCACGGTCACCTCGGTCATCGCGATGATCCTCGTGATGACGTACTTCGTCACGAGCGCGGACTCGGCCTCGCTGGTCATGGGCTCGCTGACGAGCCGGGGCTCGCTCCACCCGCCGACCTGGCTCGTGGTCACCTGGGGCGTCCTGATGGCGTCCGTGGCGGCGGCGCTGCTCGTCGTCGGCGGTCTGAACTCGCTCCAGACGGCGACGATCCTGGTGGCGCTGCCCTTCGTGATGGTCATGCTCGCGCTGTGCTTCGCGCTCCTGAAGGAGCTGCGGGACGACCCGGGGGCCGGCCCGGTCCGGCACCACGCCCTGCACGGGATGCGGGACGCGGTGCGGACGCTGGTCGGCGAGGCGATGACCGAACAGGGCGGCGGCGCCCGCCACCACCGGCTGCGCCGGGCGGCGAAGGCCCGCACCGACACGGAGGAAGAGGAGGGCTGAGGCGCCATGGAGCTCGCGCACAGGCGGCTCACCCGCGCGGAACTCGCCGACCGGATCCTGGGCGGCTGGACCGGCCGCATCGCGGGGAACATGCTCGGCAAGCCCGTCGAGCGCGGGGACCACTGGACCCGGGAGCACATCGACGCGTACCTCCGGCTCACGGACGCGCTCCCGCTGACCGACTACCTGCCGCCCCCGCCGCCCGGGGCGACCGGCTTCGAGCTGCGCCCCGAGTGGCCCCGGTGCGTGCGCGGCGGGATCGACGGGAGCTGCCGGGACGACGACGTCGACTGGTCGGTCCTCGGGCTGCACCTCCTGGAGACCCGCGGCTTCGCCTTCACGACCGAGCAGGTCGGCGAGGAGTGGCTGCTGCGGCTGCCGTACCTCCAGACCTTCACGGCCGAGCGGGTCGCCTACCGGAACCTCGCGAACGGACTGCGGCCGCCGCTGACGGCCACGTACGACAACCCGTACCAGGAGTGGATCGGGGCGCTGATCAGGGCCGACGTGTACGGCTGGACCTGCCCGGGGGATCCGCGCCGGGCCGCCTCGCTCGCCCGCCGCGACGCGGTCCTCTCGCACACGGGGAACGGCGTGTACGGCGCGATGTGGGCGGCGGCGCTGATCGCCGCCGCCTTCACCGCGCCCGACGTCCGGTCCGTCCTGGAGGCGGGCCTGGAGCGGGTCCCGGCGGGCAGCCGGCTCGCCAGGACCGTCCGGGCGACGATCGCCCTGCACGAGTCGGGGCTCGACTGGTCCGACACGCTCGCCGCGATGGAGGAGCGGACGGCGGGGCTCGGCTGGATCCACACCGTCCCGAACGCGGCCGTGCTCACCGCCGGACTCCTGTACGGCGAGGGGGACTTCACCCGCACGATCGCGCTGACCGTGCGCGGCGGTCTCGACACGGACTCGAACGGCGCGACGGCGGGCTCGGTGGCGGGGGTGATGTGCGGGGCCGCCGCGATCCCGCCGCGGTGGTCGGAGCCGCTGCGGGACCGGGTGAGCAGCGCCGTGTTCGGCTTCGACGGGGTACGGATCGGCGAACTCGCCGAGCGGACACTGCGGCTGGCTACGCTGACGCCATGACCACCACCGACTACGCCACGTACATCGCCGGCCTCCCCCGCGTCCTGGCCGGCGCCGCCGCGCTCTTCCGGGACGCCGGGGGCCGCGTCCTGGTCGTCGAGCCCAACTACCGCGAGGGCTGGACGCTGCCGGGCGGAACGATCGAGTCCGACGCGGGCGAGACGCCCCGGCAGGCGGCCCGCAGGGAGACGGCGGAGGAGATCGGTCTGGACCTCGCTCTCGGCGCGCTGCTTGCGGTCGACTGGTCGCACGGGACGGCGCGGCCGCCGGTCGTGGCGTACGTGTACGACGGCGGGGTGCTGACCGAGGAGCGGTTCGGGCAGATCCGGCTCCAGGAGGAGGAGTTGCTCTCCTGGAAGCTGATCGGACGCGAGGAGGTCCTCGCCCATCTCCCGGGGAGCCTGGGCCGGCGCGTCCTCGCCGCGCTGGACGTCCTGGCGACGGGCGGAGGGCCGGCGGAGCTGGAGAACGGTCACCCGGCGCGGGGCTGACCCGCGTCCGGGCCTTCCGCCGGGCGTGCGGGTGGACCGGCGTCTCCCGCAGCGCCGACGTCGCGGACCTTCGGGGTCCGCCTACCCGCCGGCGCGGTGGCCGGAACCGGTCACCGCGCTAGAAGAGGCCCGCGGGCTCCCCCGTACCGGATTCCAGGGCGAGCAGGCGCTGCTTGCGGTCGAGGCCGCCGCCGTAGCCGGTGAGGCCGCCGCTCGCGCCGACCACGCGGTGGCAGGGCACGACGATGCTGACCGGGTTCTTGCCGTTGGCCAGGCCGACGGCCCGGGAGGCGGTGGGGTTGCCGAGGGCCTCGGCCAGTTCGCCGTACGTCCGGGTCTCCCCGTACGGGATGCGGCACAGTTCCTCCCACACCCGCAGCTGGAACGGGGTGCCGACCAGGTGGAGGGGGAGGTCGAACACGGTGAGCTCGCCCGCGAAGTAGGCGTCGAGCTGGCGGACCGTCTCGCCGAAGGGGCGGGGGTCGGGCTCGCCGAAGGTCTCCTCGGGCGGGCGGTGGCGCTGGCCTGTCATGTGGATGCGGCTGAGGACGCCGTCGACGGCGACGAGGGTCAGCGGCTCGTACGGGCTGTCCACGACGGTGTGGCGGACGGTGGCGGGCATGGCGGATCAGCTCTCTTCGCCGGGCAGGTGGTTGATCGGGTGGGCGTCGGTGGCCCAGAGGTACTGGACGGCGTAGGCACGCCAGGGCCGCCAGTCGGCGGCGCGGGCGGTGAGCGCGGCCGGGGTGCCGGGCAGGCCGAGGCCCTCGGCGGCGCGGCGGACGCCGAGGTCGCCGGGGAGGAAGGCGTCGGGGTCGCCGAGCGCCCGCATCGCGATGATCTCGGTCGTCCAGGGGCCGAAGCCCGGCAGGGCGAGGAGCCGGGCGCGCGTCTCCTCGCGGTCGCCGGCGGGGCCGAGGGTGAGCGAGCCGTCCGCGAGGGCCTGGACGAGGGTGAGGAGGGTGGTGCGGCGGCTGCGGGGCAGGGCGAGGCTCTCCGGGTCGAGGCCGGCGAGGGCCTCGGGGCCGGGGAAGAGGTGGGTGAGGCCGCCCTCGGGGTCGTCGACGGGGGTGCCGTACGCGGTGACGAGGCGGGCCGCGTGGGTGCGGGCCGCGGCGGTGGAGACCTGCTGGCCGAGCACGGCCCGTACGGCGAACTCGGCGGGGTCGACGGTGCCGGGCACCCGGCGGCCGGGCGCCGTGTCGACGAGCGGGGCGAGCAGCGGGTCCGCGCGCAGCCGGTCGTCGACGGCGACGGGGTCGGCGTCCAGGTCGAGGAGCCTGCGGCAGCGGCTGATCGCGTGGGTGAGGTCGCGCGGGTCGGTGAGGGAGAGCCGGCAGGCGATGTGGTCGGCGCGGGGTGCGAGGGCGACGATGCCGTGTCCGTACGGGAGGCTCAGCGTCCGCCGGTAGGCGCCGTCGCGCCACTCCTCCACGCCGGGGACGGCGGTCGCGGCGAGGTGGCCGAAGAGGTTGGAGGGTTCCAGGGGCGCGCGGAACGGCAGCCGGAGGCTGATCGACCCGGGGGTGCCGGCGGCCGTCTCGGGGCGGCGGCGGGCCGCGCGGGTGCGCAGCTCCCCGGGGGTGAGGGCGAAGACCTCGCGGACGGTGTCGTTGAAGGTCCGGATCGAGGAGAAGCCGGCCGCGAAGGCGATCTCGCCCATCGGCAGCGGGGTGGTCTCGATGAGGACGCGGGCGGTCTGGGCGCGCTGGGCGCGGGCCAGGGCCAGCGGTCCTGCGCCGAGTTCGGCGAGGAGCTGGCGCTCGATCTGGCGGGTGGACCAGCCGAGCCGCCGGGCGAGACCGGGGACGCCCTCCCGGTCGACGACGCCGTCCTGGATGAGGCGCATGGCGCGGGCGACGGCGTCGGCCCTGACGTGCCACTCGGGCGAGCCGGGGCTGGTGTCGGGCCGGCACCGCTTGCAGGCCCGGAATCCGGCGCGCTGACAGGACGCTGAGCTGGGGTGGAACTCCATGTTCTCGGGCTTGGGCGGGACGACCGGGCAGCTGGGCCGGCAGTAGATCCGGGTGGTCCGGACGGCGGTGAAGAAGACGCCGTCGAAGCGGGCGTCCTTCGACTGGACGGCCCGCACGCAGCGCTCGGTTTCGGTGTGCATGGTTCAAGGATCGGGGACGGACGGCCCGTGGGCTGGCGAGAAAACGACATGGACGTCCGGCCCCGGTGCCTGTCGGTCAGAGGGTGACGGTCCGGTAGTGGGTGGTGAGCCTGCCGTTCTCGTCGAGGACGTGGAAGGCGAGCGCGGGCGGCAGGTCGAGGTGGACGTACGGGGAGTCCGGCCCCGGCTTCTCCCAGGGGAGGCGAGTGGCGGACACGACCCCTGGTGCCACGAGGAGCGGGCGCCCGGCGAAGGTCGTGGCGGCCGCCGTGTGGGCGTGGCCCGCCAGGAAGGCCGTGAGGTGGGGGTGACGGTCGGCGAGGGCGGCGAGCCGCCTTTCGGCGAACTGCCGGATCCCGTCCACGTACGGGATGTGCAGCGGGACCGGCGGGTGGTGGAAGGCGACGAGGGCGGGCACCTCGCGCGGGGTGGCGGCGAGGACGCCGTCCAGCCACTCCAGCGTCTCGTCCTCCAGGAGGCCCTCGTCCTTGCCCGGCACGGAGGAGTCGCAGAGGGCCACGACGAAGCCCTCGCCGCGGAGCACCTGGTTCACGGGCGCGCACGGGAGGGTCGACGTCTCGTCCGGAAGCAGCGCCTCCCGGAAGGCGGCGCGGTCGTCGTGGTTGCCGGGGCAGACGAGCAGCGGGTGACGGGAGTTCAGCAGCTCCCGGACGACAGCGTACTCGTCCGCCGTCCCGTGGTCGGCGATGTCCCCCGTGACGAGGACGGCCGCCAGGTCGTACGGCAGCTCCTCCAGGTACCGCATGACCGCGCGGGTGCGGTCGGCGCTGCGGGGTTCCCCGTCGATGTGGATGTCGCTGACCTGGGCGATGACGATCATCTACACGGTCCTCCGTCGGTTGCGGCGAGCGGGTGCTCGCACGACCGTACGGCGGTCACGCTCCTTGCCGTAAGGGCCGGTTCGCGGGAGGTGTCCTGCTTCCGGCGGCGTCCTACTCGAACCGCGTGGTGTCCCCCGCCCCGCGCCGGACGATCTCGGGCTCGCCGCCGGAGAAGTCGACGACGGTGGTCGGTTCGGTGCCGCACTCGCCGGAGTCGAGGACGACGTCCACCTGGTGGTCGAGGCGCTCCTTGATCTCCCAGCCCTGGGTGAGCGGTTCGGCCTCGTCGGGCAGGAGCAGCGTGCTGGAGAGCAGCGGTTCGCCGAGCTCGGCGAGGAGGGCCTGGGTGACGATGTGGTCGGGGATGCGGACGCCCACGGTCTTCTTCTTGGGGTGCAGCAGCTGGCGCGGCACTTCCTTGGTGGCGGGCAGGATGAAGGTGTACGCCCCGGGGGTCGCGGCCTTGACCGCGCGGAAGACGTCGTTGTCGATCTGGACGAGCTGGCCCAGCTGGGCGAAGTTCTGGCACATGAGCGTGAAGTGGTGCCGGTCGTCGAGGTCGCGGATCGCGCGGATGCGGCTGATGCCGTCCCGGCTGCCGAGGCGGCTGCCGAGGGCGTAGCAGGAGTCGGTCGGGTACGCGACGAGCGCGCCGTTCCGAATGCTGTCGGCGATGGTGCCGATGGTGCGCGGCTGGGGGTTCTCGGGGTGCACGTCGAAGTACTTGGCCATGGGGACAGTCTATTTTCGCAGCCGGCGCCAGACCGCCTTCGCCGCGTTGTGCCCGGACATGCCGTGGACGCCGGGGCCGGGCGGGGTGGCGGAGGAGCAGAGGAAGACCGCCGGGTGCGGGGTCGCGTAGGGACGGAGGGAGAGCGTGGGGCGCAGGATGAGCTGGAGGCCTCGCGCCGCTCCGCAGGCGATGTCGCCGCCGACGTAGTTGGCGTTGCGCTCGGCGAGTTCGGGGGGTCCCGCGGTGGCGCGGGCCAGGACGCGGTCGCGGAAGCCGGGGGCGAACCGCTCGATCTGCCGCTCGATCGCGTCGGTGAGGTCGCCGCGCCAGCCGTTCGGCACGTGTCCGTAGGCCCAGAAGACGTGCTTGCCCTCGGGGGCGCGGGAGGGGTCGACGAGGCTGGGCTGGGCGGTGATGAGGAAGGGAGCCCCGGGGGCGGTGCCGGAGGAGGCCTGGCACAGGGCACGGTCGATCTCGCCGGCGGTGGGGCCGACCTGGACGGTGCCGGCGCGCCGGGCTTCCTCAGCGGTCCAGGGCACGGGGCCGTCGAGCGCGTAGTCGATCTTGAAGACGCTGGCGCCGTACTTGTAGTGGTCGTAGTGCCCGCCGAAGCCGGCGATCCGGGCGAGGGCGGTGGGCGAGGTGTCGAAGACGTAGGCGCGGGCGGGCGGCAGGTCGTCGAGCCGCTTGACCTCGAAGTCGGTGTGGACGGCGCCGCCGAGGTCCTTGAGGTACGCGGCGAGGGCGTCGGAGATCGACTGCGAGCCGCCCCGGGGCATCGGCCAGCCGCCCGCGTGCGCGGCGAGTGCGAAGACGAGGCCGACGGCTCCGGTGGCGAGGCCGCCGAGCGGGGCGATGACATGGCCGACCATGCCGGCGAAGAGCGCGCGGGCCTTCTCGTCCTGGAACCTTCGCATCAGCCAGGTGGCGGGCTGCAGTCCGTCGATTCCGAAGCGGGCGAGGGTGACGGGGTCGCGGGGCAGTCCGGTGAGCGGCAGCTGCATGAAGTCCCGGGCGAGGGTGTCCCACTTGCCGAGGTAGGGGGCGACGAGCCGACGGTACGCCCCGGCGTCACGGGGGCCGAAGGAGGAGGCGGTCTCGGCGACGGAGCGGGCGAGGACGGCGGCGGTGCCGTCGTCCCAGGGGTGGGCCATGGGCAGTTCGGGGTGGAGCCACTCCAGGCCGTACCGGTCCAGCGGCATCGTCTTGAAGACGGGTGAGCCGGCGCCGAGCGGGTGCACGGCGGAGCAGGGGTCGTGGCGGAAGCCGGGGAGGGTGAGCTCCTCGGTCCTGGCGCCGCCGCCGACCGTCGGCTTCGCCTCGAAGACGGCGACGGAGAAGCCGCGCCGGGCCAACTCCACGGCCGCTGTCAGCCCGTTGGGGCCCGCCCCCACGACGACGGCATCGAGCATCGACGTCTCGTTCGTCACCTTCGAACTCCTTCGTCAGCCGAGGCCAAGACCTTCAGGATAGGCCGGTCGCCGCCGGTGCCTCACGCACCCCTGAGGAGCGTCCTGATCCGTTCCGCGGTGGCCGCGTCCCGGGCCGCCGTGAACGGCAGCGCGTTCCCGCCGGTGATGCGGAACGGCTCCCCGGCGATCGTCGTCTGCGCGCCGCCCGCCTCGGCGACGAGGAGCAGTCCGGCCGCGTGGTCCCAGGCGTACTCCCACGAGAAGGCGGTTCCGGCGAGGTCGCCGCGGGCCACGGAGAGGTACTCGAGACCGGCCGATCCGCACGGGCGCGGGGCGATCCCCTCCACCCGCAGGCCGTCCAGGGCGCGCTTCTGGTCCGGGGTGGTGTAGTCGGGGTGGGAGGTGGCGACCTCCAGGACCGCGCCGGGCGCCGGCGAACCGGAGCGTATCGGCTGTCCGTTGAGCGTGGCGCCGCGGCCGCGCACCGCGACGGCCATCTCCTCGAGGGCCGGGGCGAAGGTCCAGGAGGCGAGGAGCTCGCCGCGGACGGCGAGGGCGACGAGGGTGCAGAAGGCGGGGTCGCCGTGGACGAACTGGCGGGTGCCGTCGACGGGGTCGACGATCCAGACGGGGGCGTCGCCGCGGAGCGCGTCGTACACGGCGGGGTCGGCGTGGACGGCCTCCTCGCCGACGACGACCGAGCCGGGCAGCAGCGCGGTCAGCGAGGCGGTGAGGTGGGCCTCGGCGGCGCGGTCGGCGACGGTGACCAGGTCGTGCGGGCCGTTCTTCTCCACGATCTCGTGCGCGGCGAGCTGCCGGAAGCGCGGCATGATCTCGGCGGCGGCCGCCTTGCGGACCGCCTCCTCCACCTCGGTCGTACGGCCGCCGAGGACGTGCTCAAGGAACTCTTCGATCATGCCTCCAGCTAAGCACGGGGCGCTGACAACCGGAATGCCGCACTTGTCACCCGCCGTTTCCCCCAGGAGTACCCTTTGGTCCCCTTGGTCGATTTCACCCCATACCTACAGGGAGGGTTCCGTGCACGGCGCGTTCCACGGCGAGTACAAGGTTCCCGGCGGCAAGCTGGTGGTCGTCGACCTCGACACCGAGGACGGCGTCCTGCGCCGCGTCCGGGTCGCGGGCGACTTCTTCCTGGAGCCCGACGAGGCGATCCTGGCGATCGACCGGGCCCTGGAGGGCGCGCCGGTCGACACGGACGCGGCGGGGCTCGCGGCGCGGATCGACGCGGCCCTCCCGCCGGGCACGCAGATGTTCGGGCTGACCGCCGAGGGCGTCGGAGTGGCGGTCCGCCGGGCCCTCGCGCACGCCACGGACTGGACCGACTACGACTGGCAGCTCATCCACGAGCCGCCGCAGTCCCCCGCCCTGCACATGGCCCTCGACGAGGTCCTGACGGCCGAGGTGGCGGCCAGGCGCCGCCCGCCGACGCTGCGCGTCTGGGAGTGGGGCGCGCCCGCGGTGGTGATCGGCAGCTTCCAGTCCCTGCGCAACGAGGTCGATCCGGCGGCCGCGGACCGGCACGGCATCCAGGTGGTGCGCCGGATCAGCGGCGGCGGGGCGATGTTCATCGAGCCGGGCAACACGATCACGTACTCGCTCTCCGTGCCCGACGCGCTCGTGCAGGGGCTGTCCTTCGCCGACAGTTACGCCTATCTCGACGACTGGGTGCTCGGCGCGCTCGGCGACATGGGGATCAAGGCCTGGTACCAGCCGCTGAACGACATCGCGACGGACGCCGGGAAGATCGCGGGCGCGGCGCAGAAGCGGTTGGTCGGGGGTTCGGGCGGCGGCGCGGTCCTGCACCACGTGACGATGGCGTACGACATCGACGCGGACCGGATGACGGAGGTGCTGCGGATCGGCCGCGAGAAGCTCTCCGACAAGGGCACGAAGAGCGCGAAGAAGCGGGTGGACCCGCTGCGGCGGCAGACGGGGCTGCCGCGCGAGGCGGTGATCGGGCGGATGATCGACTCCTTCCGCGGCCGGTACGGCCTGGCGGAGGGCAGCCTCACGGAGGACGAGCTGACCCGGGCGAAGGAGCTGGCGGAGACGAAGTTCGGCACGGCGGAGTGGACGGCCCGGGTGCCGTAGGGCCCGCCCCCGTCACCCCGGACCGGGCTGTCCGGGCTGTGCTGTTCGTGCTCACCGACGTGGGCCGGTGACCGCGTCCCGTCTTGATCGTTGAAGTCCGGACGGGCCGGAACAGGCCGTGGTGACGAGCAGAGGAAACGTCTCCGCATGCCACCGCCGGCTCCGGGAAACGCCGCCGACAGTTCGGAGATCTCGTGGGACGGACGCAACGGATGCGCAGGCTCAGGCCGCTCGTGGCCGCGGTCACGGGGGCGGTGCTGGCCGTGGGCCCGTTCGGGCCCGCCCCGGCGGCGCACGCCATCGTCGGTGGGCAGGAGGCGACGCCGCATCAGTACCCGTTCATGGCGGGGCTCGTGGACCTCGCCGAGCAGCGGGTGATGTGCGGCGGGGCGCTCGTCACCGACCGGTACGTGCTCACCGCCGCCCACTGTCTGACCGGCACCTACAGCAGCCCCGCCCGGGTGGGCGTCCTCCTCGGCGACCACGACCTGACGACCGGGGACGACAGCCCGTACACCGTCCTGGCGACGCCGGAGCGGTTCGTCGTGCATCCCGACTACGACCCGGAGACCCAGCGGAACGACATCGCGCTCGTCCGGCTGGCCGAACCGGTCGTGTACAACCGCGGCGTGGGTCCGGTCCGGCTGCCCGCCCCGTACTCCTACGGCACCTTCGACCACACGCAGGTCGAGGTCCCCGGCTGGGGCGCCACGTCGTTCGGCGGCCGGACCTCCGACGTCCTGCGGACCGTGGTCCTCGGCACGATGAGCAACCCGACGTGCGTCGACCGGGGCATGTCCCTCGTCGCCTCGCCCCAGATCTGCACCTACTCCCCCGGGCGGGACACCTGTCTGTACGACTCCGGCGGCCCCCTGGTCCGCAGGGTCGGCCGGAAGCCGTACCTGGTCGGCCTGGTCTCCTACGGGAAGGGGTGCGCCACCGACACCCCTGCCGTGAACACCCGTGTCTGGTCCTATCTCAGCTGGATCGGGCGGATGACGGGGAAGCGCCCCGCCGCCTCATGAGGGCGGCGCGCAAGGCCCGGACGGCGACATTCGGCCACACCCCTCGGCCGTCGCTCGTAATCGACGACTTGTCATGACGCCGTCCGGGTATTGCTGCTTAGCATGGCGGTAACACGCGCTCCTCCAGCACCTGGATCACCGCCGTGCCCGGGCCCTGCGGACCGGGCGGACCGGGCGGACCCGTCGGACCGGGCGTGTGGCGGAGGCTCGCGGAGTGGGGAACGGGGGCACAGGGGTGGGACATTCGCTCGCGGATTCATGGCGCGTCCGGGTCTTGGACGCGCGGGGCACACCGGTCGGCGCCGGAGTGCTCGTGGCCGGTGGCCGGGTCGTCACCTGCGCGCACGTCGTGGAAGGGGCGCTCGGCCCCGACGACGGGGATCCGCGGGAGGCGGAGCTCAGGGTGGACTTCCCCGGCACCCTCGTGCCCGGCGCGGCGCCGGTGCGCGCCGGGGTCGCGCCCCGGGGATGGGCACCGCCGGACGAGGAGCGGGCCGACATCGCGGTGCTCGACCTGCGCGAGGACGCCCCCGCCGACTGCGGGCCCGCCCGGCTGCGGCCGTGCGGCCCCGCCCGCGACCGGATCGTCCGCGCCTTCGGGCAGGGGATCGGCACTCCCGCCGGGTTGTGGGTGCGCACACGGCTGATGGGATCCGGCGGACTGAGCCCCGAGTGGATGCAGTTGGAGGCCGTCGGCGAGGCCGGGGACCGGCTGCGGCAGGGTTACAGCGGGGCCGGGGTCGTCGACGGCTCCGGGGACGTGCTCGGCCTGGTGGTCGCGGAGGACGACCGCGCGGAGCGCCGTACCGGCTGGATGGTCCCGGTCGAGATCGCCGTACGGTACTGCCCCGATCTGGCGGACGCGGTGACCGCCTCCCCCGCCGGGGACCGCGCCCCCGACCCGTACGACACGGACCGCCGCCCCGCCGCGTACGACGCCTTCCGCTCCCCCGGCTCCGACGCGTCGGACGACGTCCTTCCGCCGCCGTGGCCGACGGGCGCCGAGCGGGATCTCGCCCGGGTCCTCGTGAAGGTACGCAGCTTCGCCGATCCGCACCGCCGTGAGCGGGTGCTCCGGGACACCGGGGACGACATCGCCTTCCACGTCGAGCGGACCGGCGTTCTGATCAGCGACGCGCGCGCGGTGCTCGGGCTCTGCCTGGAGTACGAGGACGGCATCGAGCGGTTCGCGGCGGCGCTGCGCTGGTACGAGTCGGGCTCGCTGCCGATGCGGGCGTTCGACCGCGAGGTCGCCCGGCTGCGCGCGCGGGGGCCCGGCGGTGGGGCCGCCCGATGAGCGGCTCCCACGATCCGTACTGGCGGCTGGCCCATGAGATGGTCCGGCTCCAGCGTTCGCTCGCGGACACCTCGTCGGCCCGCTCGGCGGCGCTCCGCCGGGTCGCGGCGGAGTGCGGGGCGGAACCCCGCGCGCCCGAGGGCGTCACCGTCGAGGCGCTCGCCCAGGAGCTGGCCTACTGCGCGGACCATCCGGGCGGTCTCGCCGTCTATCTGGAGGAGTTCTCCCGCGGCCACCGGAAGACGGCCAGCTGGCGGGAGGTGGAGCGGCTGCACCGGCGGCTCTTCCCCTCGGACCTCCTGGAGCCTTACCACCGCCGGGCGTTGTGCGAGCTCCTGGAGTCCTGCGAGCAGGCGCCCCGGCTGCGTTCCCTCGCCCTGCGCGTCCTGCACGAGTCCGGCGCCGGTCCGACCTCGCCCGAGGACTGGGGGCCCGACCGGGGCCACGACGACCGGCGCGGCGAGGTCGCGGCCCTGCTGGCGGTCTTCGAGGACCTGCCGTACGGCTGGACGGACGAGCCGCACCCCCTCCTCGTCCTCGTCGAGACCGTCGCCGTCCTGGAGGACTCCCCCCTCCGGGCCCGGCTGCACGCCTGGAGCGGGCTGGTCGCCGCCCACCTGGGCTGTGGCAGCCCGCGGCAGCTGACCGCGCTGCGCGCCCAGGTGGCCGCCCGGGCGGGCCGGCCGCTCTCGCCGTACCGGCTCCTCGTGGAGATCACCGCGCGCACGCCCGTGCCCGACGTCTACACCGTGCGGAGCTGGGTGGTGTCGCCGGGGCCTGACGGGGCACGGCCGTACGGCGAGCCGGTGCGCCGGTCCTCGCGGGCCGCCATGGAGGAGGAGGTCGCGGGCCGCTACCTGTCCTGCGTGCAGGGGCTCGGGGAGCTGAGCGCGGGGATGGTGGTCGAGTTCCTGCTGCCGAGGCCGCTGCTGTGGCTGCCGGTGGACCAGATCATGGCCTGGCCGCCGGACTCGGTGGCCCGTCCGATCGGCGCCGACCACACGGTCCTGGTCCGCAGCCGGGACCGGTGGGCGAAGCCGCACTGGCGCCCGCGGCTCCACGCGCGGTCCGACGCCCTCGCCACCGCCCCGGAGACCGCCTTCGACTCGGCCGCCGTGCGCGTGGTGCCGTACGGAGAGCGGCTGCTGCCGGTCGAGCTGCTCCGGCAGCTGCGTCACGACCGCGAGCGGATGGGCTGGCTGTTCCTCGAACCTCCGCCGTACACCGGGGGTTTGGAGGGGGACGCGGTCAACGTGCTTCTGGAGATGGGGATTCCCGTGATCGTGGCGGTCCGCGAGGTGGGCGCCCACCCGGAAGCGGAACGGAAGACACGAAAGATCCTGGCCGGCAGGCTCATGGAACTGCCTGAGCGGGTAAGGATGGTGAGGGGGGAAGCGGGGCCGGACGCGGAGGCGTTCTCCGTTCTGGACCTGCATCGCCACATCAGCCTAGTGTGGGACGGTCGTGACGGACTGGAGGGGGCGGACGCCGCGCTGGGGCATCCGTCGACCGGGGGTGGCTTGCCATGAGCGGGACCGTGGACCGCGCGACGGACGGGACGATCGGGACGAGCGGCGATGCCGCGGGCGCCGGCGGGAGCGGAGGGTCCACCGGCCCCGACTGGTGGGTCTTCCGGGACACCGGTGAGCACCGCTCGCCGCGGGACGAGGCACTGCCGAAGCTGCCCCCGCCGCCGACCTGGCGCCGATTCCGGCCGGAGTCCGAGCGTGGTCCGCTGGCCGTCCCCGTGCCCGCCGACGGCCACGACACCCGGCGTCGGCTCGGCAGGCGGCGCAGCGGCACGCTGGACCCGAAGGTGCTGCACGTCGTCAACGCCGCGATCCATCTGCGCCGGCCGCTGCTCGTCACCGGCGCGCCCGGCACCGGGAAGTCCACCCTCGCCCACCAGATCGCCTCCGAGCTGGGTCTCGGCGGGGTCCTGTGGTGGCCGGTGGTCAGCCGCACCACGCTCCGCGACGGCCTGTACGACTACGACGCCATCGGCCGCGTCCAGGACGCCCCGCAGCCGGGGCGCCGCGCTCCCGCCGGGGACGCACCGCTGCCGGGCATCGGCCGCTACCTCACGCTCGGCCCGGTGGGGACCGCGCTGCTGCCGTGGCGGCGGCCACGGGTGCTCCTCGTCGACGAGCTGGACAAGAGCGACGTGGACCTGCCCAACGACCTGCTGCACATCTTCGAGGAGGGCGAGTACCGCGTCCCTGAGCTGGAGCGGCTCGCCCAGTCCCAGCGGCAGGTGGAGGTGGCCACCGCCGACCACGACCACCGCGTCACCGTGACGGCGGGCCGGGTGCGCTGCGCGGAGTTCCCCGTCGTGGTGATCACCAGCAACGGGGAGCGTGACTTTCCGCCCGCCTTCCGCCGCAGGTGCCTGGAGGTGCGGATGCCCGCGCCGGACGGGCAGCGGCTCGCCGCGATGGTCGCCTCCCACTTCGGCGGGGCCCTCGACGAGCGGACGCGGGAGCTGGTGCGGGAGTTCGTGGAGCGGCGGGGCGACACCGCCGACCTCGCCGTCGACCAGCTGCTCAACACGGTGCACATGCTCACCAACGGTGCCGCCGAAGCGGACAGCACCTCATGGCGACACCTGCGCGACGCCCTCTGGCGGAACCTCTCCTCGGACCTCTCACCATGACCGGACCCGCGGGCTCCGCGGGGCCGACGGCCCGCGAATGGGCGGAGGCGATCTGGCTCGCGGAGGTGATCGGCGAGGAGGAGGGGCCGCCGGGCCCCCACGGTGACACCGGGTACCCGGATACGGCCGCCGCCGCTCCCTCCGGCCCTTCCGGGCCCTCTGGCACGACGGATGACCCGGCCGGAACGGCGGGCGTCGGGACGGACATCGACCCGCGCATCGGTACGGACGCGGGAACGGGCACCGGCACCGGCACCGGCACCGGCACCGGAGCGGACTCGTCGAGCGATGCCGGCGGTACGGGCCGGCCCACGGAATCGGGGACGGGGACGGGGTCGGGCTCGGGCTCGGGCTCGGATCCTGCCACGGGCTCTGGCTCGGACACCGCCACGGACCCTGACACCGCCACGGTGAACGGCTCCGCCGGTCTCGGTGCGGGGGCCACCGGCCCGGTCGCCCCCGACGGCGGGACGCCCGCCCTTCCCCGGGTCTCCCACACGCTCTCCTCCGGTCGTGGTGCCGTCGCCGGGGAGGAGTTACCCGGTGCGCTCCGGAACCCCCGACTGCTGTCCCGGGCCCTGCGGCCGCTCAACCGCCGCCTGCCGGGCGGCGCCCGGCGCCGGGTGCTCGACGAGGAGGCGACGGCGGTACGGGCCGCCGAGACGGGCCACTGGGACCCGGTGCTCACCCGTCCGCCCGACCGCTGGTTCGAGGTGGCCCTCGTCGTGGAGCGCAGTGTGTCCATGGCGGTGTGGCAACCGGTGGCATACGCCTTCGCCGAACTACTGCGCACACAGGGCGCGTTCGCGGACGTAAGACTCTGGTCGCTGGACACGCGGGACGGCCGGCACGCGGTGCTGCGCTCGGCCGACCGGGGGCTGCGGCACAGCCCCGCGGAGCTGTTCCATCCTGACGGGCGCCGGATCGTCCTGCTGATGAGCGACTGCGTGGGCGACGCCTGGGCGTGCGGGGCCGTACCGCGGCTGCTGCACACCTGGGGCAGACGCGCGCCGCTCGCCGTGCTGCAGCCGCTTCCGACGCATCTGTGGGACCTCTGCGAGGGTGTGCCGAGGGAACTGCGGGTGCGCGCCGCCACGCCAGGACTGCCCAACTCCCGTCTGGAACTCCTGCGTCACGGCCGGTGGGAGCGGCCACGCGACAGCGACCCGGCGGATCCGCTGCCCGTCCCCGTGCCCGTACTGGAGCTGGAGCCCGACTGGTTCGCGGGCTGGGCGCGGATGGTGACCGGCGGCGCTCTGCCGTGGGCCGAGACGACCTCCCTGCTGGTGGACGAGAAGGGGCTCACGGCGCACTGTCTGCCGCCGTCCTCCTGGGAGGAGCGGCGCCGGCCGGTGCCTCCGGACCTGACGGTACGGCGGTTCCTGCAGCAGGCCTCGCCGGCGGCGCGGCGGCTCGCGGCCCGGCTCGCGATGGTGCCGCTGCGGCCCGAGGTGGTGGAGGCGGTGCGCCAGGGACCGACGGCGGTCGGCGGACCGCTGCCGTTCGCCGAGATCCTGCTGGGCGGACTGCTCGCGTCGCGCACCGGGGCCGGGCGGGGACGGACCGGCGAGGAGTACGCGTTCGAGTTCCTGGACGGGGTGCGCTCCAGGCTTCTGCGCGGGCTCGGCCGCACCGAACTGCTGCGCACGCTCCAGGAGACCTCCGCACTGGCCGGACGCGCGGTCGGGGCCCGGGCCGACCTGTTGAGCACCGTGATCGGCAGCCGGGAGGAGCCCGACGCGGACACCCTCACCGATCTGGACCGCGAGCTCCTCGACGCCGCGGGGCCCGCGCTCAGGGCACTCGGTCCGTCCTACCGTGCGGTGTGGAACCCGGTTCGGGGGACGACGCCGTTCGGTCCGGTCACCACCGGGGAAGGGGGGACGCGGGAGGAGGGCACGGCTGGGGTTCCGACTGGCGGCGATCCGGCGTTCGACGCGTCACGCGCCGGCCGGCCGGCGGACGCCCCCCAGGCCGGAAACCCCGGAAACAAGGCCGGAGCCGGGGTGAAAGCCGTAGCCGAAGCCGGGGCCGGGGTGGAAGCCATGGCCGGAGCCGGGGTAGAAGCCATGGCCGGAGCCGGAGCGGAAGCCGAAGCCGAAGCCGAAGCCGAAGCCGAAGCCGACCAGGACAACGACGACACAGCGCCCCCGAACGAAAAGGACACCACCAGCATGGAACCCCCATCGGCGGGCGGCACCGCACCGGATTCCACGCCCCTCGTCAGCGGCCCCGGCACCGAGCCCGGCGGTACCGCCACCACCATCGGCTCCGGTGGAGGACCGGCCTCCCCGGGCCAGTCGCCCTCCGGCCAGTCCCGCTCACCCCGATCCGTCCCCCTGCCCAACCCGCACTTCGCCGGACGCGAAGCCGAACTGAACGAGCTGCACCGGCAGTTGTGGTCGAGCACCAGGGCTGCCGTCCTGCCGCACGCGCTGCACGGCCTCGGGGGCGTCGGCAAGACACAGCTCGCACTGAAGTACGTCCAGCTGCACCGGCACGAGTACGACCGGGTGTGGTGGATCGACGCCGAGCAGCCCGCCGTGATCCGGGCCCAACTGACCATGCTGGCACCGGAGCTGGGCCTGGTGCCGGACCCGCAGAGCGACACGGTGGCACGCGTGCTGGCCGCGCTGGCCTCGGGCGCGCCGCACAGCCGCTGGCTGCTGGTGTTCGACAACGCGGGACAGCCCAACGAGGTCATCCCGTACCTGCCGTCGCTGATCGGCGACTCCGAGGGGACCGGGCGCATCCTCGTCACCTCGCGCCACGCCGGCTGGTCGGACCGGGTCCTCGCGACCAGGGTGGACGTGTTCACCCGCGCCGAGAGCCGGGACTTCCTGCGGGCGCGCGCGCCCTGGGCGAGTCCGGAGCAGGCGGACCAACTGGCCGATCTCCTCGGCGATCTGCCGCTCGCCCTGGAGCAGTGCGCGGCGCTCCAGCGCCAGACCGGCATCGCGGTTCCCGACTTCCTGGCGATGATCGAGCAGCGCCGGGCCGAGGTGCTGGCCGAGGGCGTCGACTCGATCACCCTGCCGGTGGCGGTGGTGTGGCGGGCTTCCATGGACTCCCTGTCCGCCAGGACGCCGGGCGCGCTCGAACTCCTGCGCCTGCTGGCCTTTTTCGGGCCCGAGCCGGTCGCGCAGGCCTTCCTGCACGACGCCAGGATGCTGCCGTTGCCCCCGGCGCTCATGCGGCTGGCCCGCGACCCGCTGGCCCGGGGGCGTACCATCCGGGCGATCAACCAGTTCTCGCTGCTCACCGTCGACAACGTGGCGGGGACGGTGCAGATGCACCGACTGGTACGGGCGGTGCTGCAGGACGAGTTGTCGGAGCAGGAACAGAGCGACATGCGGCACCTGGTGCACCAGGTCATCGCCGCGCACGACCCGGGCGACACCCAGCGGCCCGAGCACTGGCGGAACTACGCCGACATCCTGCCGCACCTGGAGCCGACCGGGCTGCCGCACTGCGAGGACCGGCACATCCGGGACACCGCGATCCATCTGATCTCCTATCTGCTGGCGCGGGGCGTGCTGCGCGGGGCGGCGCAGCTGGGCGAGCGGATCAGCACGGACTGGCGGTCGTTCCTGGGTGCGGACGACCTCCAGACGCTGTGGGCGACGCGCTACCGGGCCAGCGCGCACTGGCAGTTGGCGGAGTTCGCCACCTCGCGGCCGCTGAGCGAGGAGGTGCTGCGGCGGCTGCGGGAGACGGTGGGCGACGACCACGAGTACACGCTCACCGCCGCCGGCGCGCTCGCCGCCGACCTGCGGACGGCGGGCCGGTTCGCGGACGCCCTGGGGCTCGACGAGGACGCGTACCGGCGCAGTGTGAACGTGTACGGGGCGGAGGATCCGTTCACACTGCGGGCCGGCCACAACTACGGGGTGAGCCTCCGCGTCAACGGGCGCTACGGCGAGGCGCTCGACCTCGACCGGCGCGTCCACCGCGACCGCCGCACGGTCCTCGGCTCCACCGCGCACTCCACGCTCTTCTCCGTCAACAACGTGGCCCGTGACCTGCGCGAGTGCGGCGAGTACGCGGCCGCCCTCGAACTCCAGGAGCAGACGCTCGCCCAGTACCGCGCGCAGTACGGCGACCGGCATCCGCACACCATGCGGGCGATCAAGAACATGTCGGTGACCTGCCGCAAGGCCGGCCGGTTCGAGCGGGCGCGGAGGCTCGCCGAGGAGGCGCTCGACCTGTATCTGACCCTCTTCGGGCCGCAGCACATCGACTCGCTCGCCGCGTTCGCCAACCTCGCCAACGACCTGCGCCTGACGGGCGACCCGGAGGCCGCCGAACGGCAGGGCGCGCAGGCTCTTGAGCGGTACCGGGCGGCGCTCGGCGCCGAGCATCCGCTGACGTACGTGGCGGCCGTCAACCACGGGGCGGCACTGCGCGCGGTCGGCAAGTACCCGCAGGGGCTCCGGCTCGACCAGGCGACCGCCCCCGGGCTCGAACGGGCGCTGTACGAGACGCATCCGTGGCCGCTGCTCGCGCACGTCAACCTGGCGACGGGGCTGGCCAGGACGGGCGACCACGAGGCGGCGCGCGACCTGGGCGAGCGGTGCGCCCGGACCCTGGAGGAGCGGTACGGGGACCGGCATCCGGCGACGCTGGCCGCGCTGTGCAACCTGTCGTTCGACCTCGTGTCCTGCGGGGAGGCGGAGCGGGGCACGGAGCTGCTGGCCTCGGTGGTGCGCCGCTACCACGACACGCTGGGACCGGATCACTGGGAGACGCTGTCGGCGGAGGCGGGGCGGCGGGCGGAGTGCGACATCGAGCCGCCCCCGCTGTGAAGCCCGGTCGCCCGTGCCCGTGAAGCGGCCGCCTCACGGGAGCGGGCACCGGTCCCCCTCCGTCCAGGAGGCGAGCACGCCTCGCAGGGCCCCGAGCAGCCGCCGGCCGTCCTCCGTCGTCCAGTCGTCATGGGCGGTGAGGGCGGCGAGGGCGGCTGCGGCGGTGCGCCGCCAGTGCTCGTACGGCCGCTGTGCGGCGGGGTTGCCGAGCCGCAGTTCGGTGCGCCAGAAGCCCGCTGTGACGAGGAAGGCGGAGCCGCCGTGGAGCAGTGCGGCGGGAGGCCGCGGCCGGTCGCTCCAGGGGGCGTCGGCCCGGGCTCCGGGCGGGGAGTCGAGGAGTTCGACGAGGTCCGTCGCGGCGTAGAGCAGGGAGTGCTGGGTCTCGTGGACGAGGTCGGCGGCGAGTTCGACCGGGTCGTCGACCGGGGAGAGCGCGGCCAGTCCGGCCGCGTCGGCGAACGAGGCGCTGCGCCAGCCGGTTCCGTCCTCCTTCGTGAGCGGCACGACCACACGCAGCACCTCGGCGACCGTCTCGGCCCGCCCGAGGTGGCGCTGCGTCAACACCCGCCAGGCTCCGTTGAGTCGGCGGGACCAGCCCGCGTGCTCGGCGGGCGACAGGAGACGGGGAGGCAGGGCGAGCGGGCCGCCGAGCCGCAACGGGTCGAGGCTGTCGAGCCGTACGGCGACCCGCTCACCGAGCCGTATCCGCGGTACGGGGAACCAGCCCTCTCCGCCGCCGGCGCCGTGGATCGCCACGGGCCGCTCCCCGTCGGCCCGTACGGCCGCGGCGCCGCTCCCGTCGTACAGGACGGTGGCGGTACGGGGGCCGGGCTCCGGGAAGAGGACGGCGCCGAGTCCGGGCAGGACCAGCGCCGTGCCGTCCGCGATCGGCACCCGGATCCGGAAGGGGAGTCCGGCGCGGAGGGCCGCCGCGGCGGCGAACCGGGCGAGCCCGGCGGCGGGTTCGCCGTCGGCGTCGTGCGCGGCTCCGCCCTCGGGGGTCTGGGGGCGGGCGTGGCGCCCGAGCCAGGTGCCGGCCTCCGGGCCGCCGAGCACGTCGGCGAAGACCTCCGGCCGGGCGAGGCGGACCTCGGCGAGCAGGGCCACGGCCGCCGCCCAGCGCGGATCGGCCCGGTGACGCCGGTGGGCGACGCGGAGCAGCAGGAGGTTGCGGTTGCGGCGGGCGGTGCGCAGGGCGGCGAGGACGGCCGGACCTGGGACACCGGCCGCCAGTGGCCCCCAGAGGTCCTGCCGGGCGGCGTGCGCGGTCGCGGGGCGGACGCTCACCGGTCGCACCCCGCACCGCGGTCGCACCCCGCACCCCGGTCGCGCCCCGCACCCCGGTCGCCGGGAGTGCGGGCGGCCCCCGCTCCCTGGCCCCCGGCGGCCGGCAGGCCGGCGGCGACGGCCTTCGCCACGTGCCCGATGAAGCGGACGAGGTCGGGGCAGTACACGGACGGGTTGTCGTGGCCCGCACCGCCGGATCCCTCGCGGTAGCGGTGCGGATAGTGCCCGCCGCCGCACACGGCGACCAGCGGGCAGGCCCGGCAGCGGGCGCAGAGGCTCGCCCGGCCGGCCTGGCGGGCCGTGACGCCCGGGTGGCGGAGCAGCGCGTCGAACGGGTCGCGGTGCACGCTGAGCCCCGTCCGGTCGGCCCCGTCGTACGTCGTCTTGAGGTGGTCGGAAAGGGTCAGCGAGCCGTCGGTGTCGATCACGGCGAGCCGGCTCGGGGCCCCGCCGATCGCCTCGCTGCCGGAGTCGCCGCCGAGGAGCAGGTCGAGCACCGACTCGAAGAGGGTGACGCGTGGCGCCTGGCCCGCGCTCGCGTACCAGCGGTCGAAGACGGGGACGAGCCAGTCGGCGTACGGGGTGCGGGTGGGATCGGGGACGCGGCCGGGCGGGGGGACGGTCCAGTTGCCGAGCGGCAGGATGAGGGTGACGGCGGGCGGATCGTACGAGAGCAGGTGGTCGTACGTGGCGAGCGGGTCGGTCGACGGATCGACCGTGGTGAGCAGTCCGGCCCAGAGCGGCCGGTGTTCGGGGCGGCCGAGGAGGCGCAGCGCGCCGGCCACCCGGGCGTGGCTGCCCCGGCCGGCCGGGTCGCGACGGTGCCGGTCGTGGACGGCGGGCGGGCCGTCGAGACTGACCCCGATCCGGATGTCCTCGGCGTGGCAGAGCCTCAGGAGCGTCTCGTCGAGGAGGGTCCCGTTGGTCTGGAGGGCCACCTCGGCACGGGTGGCGGCGGGCAGCGCTGCCCGGAGTCCGCGGACGAACCGGGCGAGGAACTCCGCGCCGGCGAGCAGGGGTTCGCCGCCGTGCAGAATGACCCGAACGGAGGGGAGGGCATGCGCGCGGGCATGCTCGGCGATCCGCCGGACGATGCGCCCGGCCGTCGCCGGGGCCATGCCGACCGGCTGGACGCGCCAGCCCCGGTCCGCGCTCTCGTACACGTAGCAGTAGCGGCAGGCGAGGTTGCAGCGGCTGTGCACCTTGACCAGGAACTCCCGGAACGGGAGCGGCGGTCGGGGGCGGTCGGGCACGCTCACGCCGGCGGGGCGTCGGTGGGTACGGCGGACGAGTCGTACGCGGCGAGCGGCGCTTCCTCGGCCGTCAGCCGGTCGAGGACGCGCCGGGCGGCGCGCGCGAGCACGGGATTCGGCGCGTCGAGAAGCTCCTCCAGCGAAAGCCCGGCGAGGTCGGGGAGCACCGCGAGGTCGGGGAGCACCGCGAGGTCGGGGAGCACCGCGAGGTCGGGGAGCACCGCGAGGTCGGGGAGCACCGCGAGGTCGGGGAGCACCGCGAGGT
>NZ_JBSGTX010000001.1:121701-200088 GCF_053607625.1 Streptomyces sp. NPDC055103 | reverse complement strand
AGGTCAGAGAGCGCCACGAGGTCAGGGAGCGCCACGGGACCGGGGCCGCTCGCGACATCCGACGGGTCCGCCGGGTCCGTCGCTCCCGACGCCGTCGCGAGCCGTACGACATCCGGACCTCGCTCGACTGGACCGGCCCTCATGCGCTCCCCCTGTCGCGCTCGTGCCCCACAGCCCGTCCGCCTCCGTGTCGCCGGGGCGTCGCCGCGCCGGGTCGGGCGCGGAGCATGCGGGCTCCTCCCCGTGTCATGGCCAATCATCGGCCCGGCCAAACAGATGGCCGATCGTCGACGGTCCGAACGAAGCGGTCTCGCGGGCGGTCGAAACGGCGAGGCGATGGAGCGCTCCGCCCCTCCCTTGCGCCACAATGCCAGGCGACACCGTTCGAACAGCCGGGGGAATGCGATGAGTTGGAAGAGAAGGACCACGGGCCCTCGCTCCAGCGCCGGCCACCCTCTGCCCCGGTCCGTGGCCCGGCTGTTCCCCTCTCCGGACGCTTCGACGGACCCGCTGTCCCGCTGGATCGCGCCGGCCCTGCTGATCGGCGTCGTGGCGGGCCTGGGCGCGGTGGCACTGTTCGGACTACTCCATCTGTGCACGGTGATACTCCTCGAAGACATCGCCGGATTCCGTCCGTATCTGACCTCCGCCGAGGGCGGACCTCGCGAACTGGTCCCGTCCGAACGCCCCTGGGCCGTCCCGCTGGTGGCCGCCGGGGGCGCGCTCCTGGCCACGGCGTTCGCCGTCTGGCTGGCCCCCGAGGCACGCGGGCACGGCACGGACGCGGCGATCGCCGCCGCGCACCACGACCCGGCCGGGATGCGCGGCCGGGTGACGGTGGTGAAGCTCGTCGCGTCGGCGCTGACCATCGGCTCCGGCGGTTCGGGGGGTACGGAGGGGCCGGCCGCGCAGATCTCGGCGGCGTTCGGTTCGGTGATCGCGCGGCGGACCGGCATGTCACGCCGACAGGCCCGTACCGCGCTGGTGATCGGACTCGCCGCGGGCGTCGGCGCGATCTTCCAGGCGCCGCTGGGCGGGGCGCTGCTCGGCGCGGAGCTCCTGTACCGCAGGGACCTGGACGCGCGGGTGCTGCCGAAGGCGCTCATGGCGGCCTGCGCGGGGTGGCTGGTCTTCGGCGCGTTCTACGGCTTCGCGCCCGTCCTCGGGCGGCACGCGGCGGACGGGCCGGGCCTCGGGGTGGGCGACTTCGTCCTGATCGCCGTGACCGGGCTGCTGTGCGGACTGGCCGGACGGCTCTACACGGGCACCTTCTACGCCGTGCACCTGCGCGCGGAGGCCCGTGTGCGGTCCGTACCGGCCAGGATCGCCGCGCCGGTGGCCGCCGCTCTGCTCGTGGGCGTCCTCGGGCTGCTGGTGCCGGGGGTGCTCGGCACGGGGTACGGCCTGATGGAGGCGCTCACCGACCGCGAACTCGTCGCCGGACTGCCCGTACTGCTGTTGCTCGCCATCCCCCTCGCGAAGATCGCGGGTACCGCCCTGACCGTCGGTTCCGGCGGCTCCGGCGGCATCTTCGGACCGTGCATGGTCGTGGGCGCGGGCACGGGCGCACTGGCCTGGCGGCTGGGCGAGGCCCTGCACCTGCCGTCGGCGGGACCGCTCCCGTACGTGGTCGTGGGCATGGCCGCCTGCCTGGGCCCGGTGGCCAACGCCCCGCTCGGTGTCCTGGTCATGGCGACGGAGATGGTCGCGGACGCCTCACTCCTGGGACCGGGCATGCTGGCGGTCCTGTGCGCGTCGGCGGTGACGGGCCGCACGACGCTGTACCGCAGCCAGCAGGAACGCCGCCGGCCCGAAGCCCCCGAAGCGACACGACCCGCGAACACGCCCACACCCGAACCCGAACCCGTCACCTGCCCCACGGTCCCGCCGATGGCTCAGCCATCGCAGCCCGCCCCTGCCCGCGCTCAGGACGCCCCCTAGGACCTCAGCCCTTCAGCTCAAGCGAGAACGCGTAGCCATGAGCCACCAGCTCCCTCACGAGGCTTTCCGGCAGCGAGTGCGTCTTCATGGAGGGGGTCATCATGACGTCGCACGGCGTGGAGGTCCGGTCGTCGGCCCGGTAACTCCGGTCTCCGCGATGCGGGTCGGCGATGGACACGACGTCGTCGTGGCAGCTGACCCACGGTGCCAGGACGTAGCGGGACCGCTCATCGAAGTGGAGTGGCCTCTCCATGCCGTAGGCCTCGAAGAAGACCCGTGCGATCGGGTCCCCGTAATCGGTGTAGATCTTGCGCTTGCCGCCGAAGTCCGCCCTGCGTTCGTCGATGCGCCGCTGGATCGGCGACTTCTCCAGCGGCACGGGATCGCGATCGGGCCGGCTGAGCATGTCCATGGTGCGCAGGGTCACGGCGGCTTCCGAGAAGGCCGCCCGTCCCCGGTCGAGCGCGGCTTCCTCAACGACGGCCGAGGACCTGCGCACCGCGGCCAGGATGGCGCCGGCCAGCGTGCCGGGGTCCACGACCGGGCCCAGCGGGGACGCGTGGACGGGCACCAGTGTCAGCTGCTCCGGGAACCACTCCTGGAACCCCTGGTGACCGCCCCAGGCCGTCGTCACCACCTGGTGGCCGTTGGCCAGGGACGCCAGCACGGACGAGCCGAAGTTCTCGTCGGAGTGCAGCGTCGGCGACACCAGGACGTGGGGTTCCTGGTGCACGTCGTAGAAGACCCAGTCCCGCGGCTGGGCTCCGTGCCAGGTCACCACGTCCGCCAGGCCCAACGCCTCGGCGAGCCCCCGCACGTAGGTGCCGTACTCGGCGGAGCTGAGCCCCATGTTGGGGCTGCCGAGGTTGTCCTCACCGCCGTACACGTCCAGCGTCACCGGCGGCGCCGGGGCATCGGAGGTGCGCGTGATCCACAGGGCGAACAGCAGGTTGTGCAGGTTCTTCTGCTCCGAGACGCGTCCTACGTAGGCCAAGCGCGTGATCTCGTCCTTCGTACGCCGCTTCCGGCTGTTCACCTTGAACTGGTCGACCAGGGGGAACGGGATCCGCTCGGTCCGGGCGTTCGGGAAGCAGGCACGGACCGTCGCCGCTTCCGCTTCGCACGTCACGACGAACGTGTCCCTCTCGGTGAACACCTCCGTGAGGGCGCCGAAGGCCTCGAACCCTTCAGGGCCGTCCCCGTGCACGTACAGGGTCATCGGCGCGGGCTCTTCCATCCGTGCCCGCAGCCGGAGCGCGGCCTGGACGGTTCCGGGCGTCACCGTGGTCAGGACGATGCGCTCCACCTGCGAGGCCCGGGGGTGGAGGCGCTGTTCCATCTCGGGCGGCAGCGGCACGCACACCGTACTGACGGTCTTCCGCTCGGACCGGCCGATGCGGTCCCAGACGCGCTCGATGGCCGGGATGATCTCCTGCAGGCTCAACCACCATTCCTTCTCCCTGGTGGTCAGCACCACGATGCCCTCGTCGCTCGACACGTACCCTCCCCAAAGTTGTAGCCGGAGCCGCCCGCTTCAGGCGCGGCGGATCACGATGGCGGTGGCGTCGTCCCTGACGCCGTCGGACCCGGTCTCGGCGGCCGCGACCAGGGCCTCCGCGAGGGCCTGTGGCTCGTCCCCGTGGGTGAGGGCCAGCGTCTCCATCGCGGCGTGCGGCACCTGGTCGTGGACCCCGTCCGACATGAGCACCACCAGGGGGGACCGGGTCCAGGCCTCCGACACGGTGGCGACGACAGCACTCCGCACCGTCGTACGGACCCACTTGGCGGCCGGGCGCGGGATCTCGCCGGTGTACCCGCACAGGGCCAGTTGCTCCGCCAGGTTGTGATCGGCCGTCAGAGGACGGAGCCGCCCGCCCTCCAGACCGTAGGCACGGCAGTCGCCGACCCACGCGATGCGGATCTCGTCCCCCGCGGCCCGCGCCGTCGCGACCACCGCGACGGCGTCCGGCTCCGGCTCGTCACCCGAGCCCGGATCGGCCACGAGCTCGGTGCCGGTGAGAAGGCCGGCGAGGCTTCCCCGGCGGGCCGAGACGCGAGCCATGACCGTGGCGAGCAGTTGCGCCACGGAGGACACGCGGAGGCTGTGGCCGATGCCGTCGACCACGGCCGCGGCGGTGGTGCCGTCCTCCTGGACGTGGACGGCGACCGCGTCTCCGCTGGGTGCGGTGGTGCCGAGCCTCGTGGCCGTTCCGACGCGCACGTTCCCGTAGCCGGACGTCGTGGGCATCCTAGACAACCTCGACGAGTACGGCGGACTGCACGATCCCCACGCCCTCGCTGAAGACGACGGCGTGGTCACCCGGGGAGAGCTCGCCGGACGTGATCGCGTAGTGAAGGGCCGCGATCGGGTCCGCCCCGCCCAGATGACCGATCTCGCGGCCCCGCTCCTCGCTGGATCCCGCGGGCTCGAGGCCTCCGAGGTACGGGAAGTACTCCTCCTCCAGGACTTGGCGCCCCCTGAACGGCAGTACGATCCGGGCCACTCGTTCGCGTGCGACGCCGGCATCGGCCAGTACCTTCTCGATGACGATGCCGATTCCGTCACCGCGCATCTTCCAGGCTTCGTCACGGGATATGTCGGACGTCTCGTAAAAGGCGCGGGAGCGCTCCGAGAGTTTCACCGGAAGGCTGACGCCCTGGCCGAACACACGGGGGCCGCGGTGAACCCCTTCGAGCCTCGGCTGCGTATGACTGACGGCCGCGAGAACACGCGCGATTCCGTTGTCCCTTGCCATGACCAACGCCGCTCCGCCGTCTCCGAACGGCGTGTCCGGGTCGACCGTCCACCGGTCGATCACCTCTTTCGGCTGCCAGCTTTCCGCGGCGGTGATCAGCGCGGCCTTGTGTTCGGTCTCGCAGGTGAGATGAGCGGCGGCCCAGCGAATGCCGTTCACCACCCCGTCGCATCCGTTCATCAGCTGCGCCACGTCCCGGAAGCCGCCCGACCCCAATTCCCGCTCAAGCCACATCACGGGGTTCGACATCCGCGGGGACGGGTCCAGGACGGACGTGTGGACGAGCAGCCCGACCTCGTCGAAGCCGTATCCCGCCTCCGCCAGGGCCGCCTTCGCCGCACGGGCCGCGAACGCCGCCGGAGCCTCTCCCTCCGGAGCGATCGCGACGGTCCGCTGCTTCGTCCGCTCCGCGAGTTTCAACGGATATCTACCGTCCGCCACGGCCTCGGACACCGGGACAACGGGTGGCAGGTCCACAGCCGTCGCCGCGATAAAGACATTCCCGAAACGCGCCATGATGAGCTCCGTCCACTTCACCCTTTTCGGGTTTCGATTCGCCGGTCGGCCGCATTTTCCACGGAACCGTAGCAGAGGGTTTTCCCTATCGCCTATGACGTACACGAGTTGTCGGGACCCGCAACCTGCCGCATGCCGACGGAAGTTGGTGTTCCGGAGGACGCTTGCGCCTGTCGGCGCCGCATGATCACATGGCGCCGTGAATACCTTTCCTGAGGAGATGACTGTCCGATCGAGGACGCTCGCCTGGGTGCAACGGCATCTGGCCGAAGGTGAACGGATCGTCAAGGCCGAAACGCTGCACGGCGGCATGACCGCGGAAATGCGCAGACTGACCATCGGCACACAGGACGCGGTCACGCGTCACCTGGTGCTGCGCAGTTTCGTCGACCCGTTCTACCTGAAGAACGCCGAAGAGTGGCTGAACAGGGAGGCCGGCGCCCTGACACTCCTCGCCGGGACCGGTGTGCTCGCTCCGGATCTGGTCGCCGTCGACCCGACCGCCGCGCACTGCGAGTACCCCTCGCTCCTGATGACGCATCTGGAGGGCCGCTCGGTCCTCGACGACGCGGGAGTCGAGACGCGTGCTCCCCTGCTGGCCCGTCAACTCGTCGCCATCCACGCGCTCCGGCCCGCCGAGCGCCCCCAGGAGTTCAGGACGCTGACGACGGCGGAGTCGGTCGTGGTGCCGAAGGGCGGTGACGCGACCGCCTGGGCCGCGGCGATCGACGTGATCCGCAAGCCCGCGCCGCCCTACGAGGGTCGCTTCCTGCACCGCGACTTCCAGCCGGGCAACGTGCTGTTCGACGTACCGCCCTCGTATCCGGAGCAGGCCCGGATCACCGGCGTCGTCGACTGGTCACAGCCCTCCTGGGGCCCGGCGGACCTCGACGTCGCCCACTGCTGCACCAACCTCGCGCTGCTGCACGACCCGTCATGGGGTCTCCGGTTCGCCGCGGAGTACGAGAAGGCGGGCGGGGCACTGGCGACGGTGGCGAGCGAGCGGCTGTACTGGCTGGTGCGGGACGCGCTGGCGTGCTCCGAAGAGGTCGAGCTGTGGGCGCAGGTGTACCAGGCCGCCGGGAGGACCGACCTCACGACGAGCCTCCTGGAGCAGCGCCTGGACACCTACGTCACGGGCCTGATGGACGCGCTGGGCTGACGCCACAGCGGCCCGTGGCAGGTCTCTGACGCATGGCTCGCCGTGCCCCCTTCTCGCTGGACAGCGCGACGGGGGCAAGACGGGGGCACGACGGCCGCGCAGGCCTGCCCGGTCCGGTCGGCTCGTCACGCTCAGGAGCCGAGCACGACGCTGTTCTCCAGGAACCATTCGATGGTCCGCTTGATCCCGGCCTCGATGCTCACCCTCGGCTGCCAGCCGAGGGACTGTTCGGCCCTGCTGATGTCCGGCCTGCGCAGGCCGGGGTCATCCTGAGGGCGAGCGACGAACTCGACGGCCGAGGAGGAGCCGACGAGCCCGCGGATCATCTCGGCCGTGGCGAGCACGGTCATCTCGCGCGTCCCCCCGATGTTCACCGGTCCCTGTTCGCCCTCCGCCCACAGGAGCCGGAGGATTCCCTCCACGGTGTCGCTCACGTAGCACAGGGAGCGGGTCTGGCTGCCGTCCCCGGCCACCGTCAGCGGCTCTCCGGCGATGGCCTGGCGAATGAAGTTGGGGATCATCCGGCCGTCGTCGGCGCGCATGTGCGGTCCGAAGGTGTTGAAGATCCGGACGATCCGGGCGTCCAGGCCGCGTGCCTCTCGATGGGCCACGGTCAGCGCCTCGCTGAAACGCTTGGCCTCGTCGTAGACGGCACGCGGGCCCACCGGGTTCACATGGCCCCAGTAGCTCTCGGGCTGGGGGTGGACCTGCGGGTCGCCGTAGACCTCGCTGGTGGACGCGAGAAGGAAGCGGGCGCCCTTGCGGCAGGCCAGTTCCAGGGCGTTCTGGGTTCCTGTGGATCCGGCCCGCATCGTCTCCAGGGGGCGTCTCAGGTAGTCGACGGGGGAAGCGGGGGACGCGAGGTGGAGCACCGCGTCGACCGCGCCCCCGATCTCCAAGCCGGCCGACACGTCGGCCTCCAACAGCTCGAAGCCGGGGTGACGGGCCAGCGGCTCGACGTTGCGCACGGAGCCCGTACTGAAGTCGTCGACGCACACCACCGCGAAACCCTCGCGGAGGAGCCGCTCGCACAGATGCGAGCCCACGAAGCCGCCGCCGCCGGTGACCACTATGCGTCCCTCGTACTGCGTCATGGTTCTTCCTTCCTCGCTTCCCATATGCCTGTGGTGTCACCCACGGGCTCAGACGTGCGTGGCGAGAGCCGACTTCACGGATGCGTCGAGGATGTCCAGCGCGAGGTCGAGGTCGCCGTCGGAGACGGTGAGCGGCGGGAGGAGCTTCACGACTCCACCGTCCGGACCGCAGGTCTCCAGCAGAAGACCGCGTTCGAACGCCGCCGCGCTGATCCGGTCGGCCACGGCGCCGCCGGCGGTCCTCAGGCCCAGGGCGAGGCCGCGCCCAGAGGCCGACAGGGCTTCCCCGGGGTAGGAGGCCACGATCTCCTGAAGGCCTCCGCCGGCGCGTTCTCCCTTGTCCCTGGTCGACTTCTCCAGCTCGTCGTCGCTCCAGTAGTGGCGCATCGACTCGGCCGCGGTCACGAACGCCAGGTTGAACCCGCGGAAGGTGCCGTTGTGCTCCGCCGGCTCCCACACGTCCAGCTCGGGCCGGATCAGCGTGAGCGCCATCGGAAGCCCGTAACCGCTGATGCTCTTCGACAGGCACACCATGTCGGGCTCGATCCCGGCGTCCTCGAAGCTGAAGAAGGAGCCGACGCGGCCGCAGCCCATCTGGATGTCGTCGACGATGAGGAGCATGCCGTGGCGCCGGCAGACGGCGGCGAGCTCCCGCAGCCATGCGACGCGGGCGACGTTGATCCCGCCCTCGCCCTGCACGGTCTCCACGATGACGGCGGCCGTCCCGGTGAGTCCGCCCTCGGTAGCCGCCAGCCGGCCCTCGATGTCCGCGACGCCGGGACCGTGATCGTCGTAGGGCAGTTCCACGCGGTCCGCGAGGGTCGTCCCGGCGGTGCGGCGGATCGCCGGGTCGCCGTTCACCGACAGGGCTCCCAGGGTCATGCCGTGGAACGCGTTCCTGAAGTGGGCCACCCACTTCCGTCCGGTGGCCTTCCGCGCCAGCTTGAGCGCCGCCTCCACCGCGTTCGCTCCGGCGGGACCGGGAAAGACGACCTTGTACGCCAGTCCCCGCGGCGCGAGGATCTTCTCCTCCAGCGCCTCAAGCAGCCGCCCTCTGGCCACCGTCCACATGTCGAGGGCGTGCGTGACCCCGTCGTTCTCGACGTAGTCGACGAGAGCGCGCTTGAGGACGGGATCGTTGTGGCCGTAGTTGAGCGTGCCGGCCCCGGCGAAGAAGTCCAGATAGGGCCTGCCGTCCGCCGCGTAGAGCCGGCTTCCCAGGGCCCGGCCGAACACCACCGGCCACCGTCGGCTGTAACTGCGCACCCCGGAGTCGAGCCGCTCGGCGATGCTCAAGACAGCACACCCGAGGTCCACAGCAACGCCGCGGCGGCGGCGGACGCCTTGTGGTACGCCTGCCGCTGCACGAGCGAGGTCACGCTGGTGCCGTCCAGGACGTCGGACGTCACCTCCTGCTCCCGGACCGCGGGCAGGTCGTGCATGAACACCGCTTCGGTCGATCCGCTGAAGCGCCGCACCAGGTCCTTGCTGACGTCGAAGTCCTCGAAGCGCGCCAGCCAGTCCTGATCGTGCCGGGCCGTGCTCATCGACTGCCACCGTGTCGTGTACACCGCGTCGACCGCGTCCGGCGTCTCGGGCACGTGATGGCGCTGGCGGACGACCTCTTCGCCCCGGATGGCGTTCAGCGACTCGATCTCCCGCGCGGAGAACCCCGAACCGTCCGGGCTGTAGACGTCGAGGCCGCGGAAGGGCAGCTTGCAGACGAGCAGCGCCAGCGACCGGGCCGTGTTGTTCACCTCGCCCAGATAGGCCAGGCGCAGCCCCGTGACGTCACCGAAGTGCTCACGCAGCGCGCACAGGTCCGCGATCGCCTGAGTGGGGTGCTCCTCGTACGTCAGGGCGTCGATCGTCGCCGGTACGTGCTCCGCCAGCGCTGCCAGGTCGCGCTGCGGTCCGTTGGTGCGGGCGACGACGACGTCGAGGTAGTGGGCCAGCATCGCGCCGGTGTCGCCCCAGGTCTCACCCGTGGAGATCTGGAGGTCGGCCTGGCCGAGGTGCAGGACGTCGCAGCCCAGCGTCGTCGCCGCGCTCCAGAACGACGTCCGGGTCCTGGTGGACGGCGCGGTGAAGACCAGGCCGACCCTCGTCCGGGCCATGCGGCCCGCATAGGATTGCGGGTCCTGTCCGTAGCGGAACGCGATCTCGCCGATGTCCGTGATCTCTTGCGGGCTGAGATCCGCCAGGCTCAGCAGGGGCCGCCGGTTCGGAAATGCAACAGTCATTGAATCCACTCGCTCCTCTGAAGGTGCGGTACGCGGCGACCTCGACCGCCGTCCCCGCGCTCGTGTCCCGTGACGACGTCTTGTCCCGTGACGGCGTCTCACCAGTCCAGATAGCGTTCGGGCCCGCCCTCGCGCACCGTGTCCAGCGTGACGCAGTGGAATCCGCCGCCCAGCACGCGCGAATGACGCAGCCGCCGCGGCGCGACGGTGATGCCCTTCGCCTCCAGCGCCCGGATCAGTTCGGTCTGGTTGGCGTCGACGACGGCCAGCTCCGGGCTGACCATCAGCAGGTTCATCCCGACCCACGGCGTGCTCAGCGTTCGCGAGAGCAGCGGTGCCACCGGCTCGTTGATCGGCGGGCACCAGATGACGTCCCATCCCCGCAGCGGCTCCGGGACGGTGTCCTCCTTCACGCGCTCGGGATTGAGCAGCACCAGGCCCGGTCGCAGGAAGCAGATCGTGCTGTCGATGTGTGTGCCCTGGTACAGGCCGCGCAGCGGATGCACACGGAAGTCGCCAAGGAGCCGCAGGGTCGACCGCAGCCACTGGAGGCCCATCTCGTTGCCGCTGCGGGAGACCTGGTAGAAGACGTCACGACCGAGCCGCAGGACGTTGGCCGCCTCGAAGGCCGGCTCCGCCTCGCCCAGGACGGGTTCGCCCGCCTCGTCGGTGAGGAACAGCTCGTCCCGCAGCTGCGGCCGCGGAGCACCGATCCAGTGCGCGCCGCGCTGCAGGTAGTCCTGGAACAGCTCCCTCAGATTGGACAGCTCGTAGTACCGGCCGCGTGACGGGCTCGGCGTCTCGATGATCGTGGAGCCGATGATCAGGGCGAGGTCCCGCGGACAGTACGAGTGGCGGCCCCGGGTCTTCCAGCCCGGGCCACCGAACTCCTGCTCGTGGTCGGAGGCCGGCGGCTGATGCACCACCACGCCCATCTCGCGCAGGGTCGTCACGAGGTCGGCCAGGTCCTCGTTCGTCTCCTCGATCACCCGCTTCGGGAACTGCCCGCCGACCTGCTCCCGTTCGGACGGTGAGAGCTCGGGGTAGTCGTTGAGCCAGGCTGAGAGGTCGGTCTGTGACGGAACTCCCGCGCTCGTCGCGTCGCCGACGACGATCTCCCGCAGCGGGCTGAACTCGTCCCAGGAGTTCACCGCCTTCGCCGGGTGACGCTGCCGGGTCTCGCCGCCGATGCCGGCGTCTGTTTCGGAATTGGTGTCCGCTGCCACTGTCATGTGTGGTTCTCCTCTGTCCTCTACGGCTCTTCTGGCTCTGTTACTCCGGAATGCGCGTGCCCCAGCGTCGGAATGTCAGGGCGCTTCCGCAGATCATCGTGCGCATCAGCCAGCGGTCCGTTCCGTCGAAGCGCGCGCTGAAAGGCGTACGGGCGTGGACGACCCGCTTGTTGTCGAAGATCAGCAGATCGCCCTTCCGCATCACATGGGAGATGGCGGCCTTGTCCAGCGCCGTACCCAGGTCCCTCAGCGCCGCCGCCGCCTCGACGTCGGCCTCGTCGACCACTTCCAGGTGGTGCGTGTCGTAGGCGATCTCCGGCGAGGACTCCGATCCGGAGAGGATCGCGAGCGGACGCATCGGCATGCCGTCCGGCAGTACGTGCGCGGGGTCAGGCCGCACGTGGAAGCGCGGCTGGCGGAGGATCGACAGCTGCTCGTCCGCGAGGTCGACGTCCTTGACCTGGGCGTACTTGGACGCCGCGGAGGTGTCGCCCCGCAGACAGATCAGGCCGGCGTAGTCGCAGCGGTCCTCGCGGAAGCTGTCCTCGCAGTGCCAGTCGAGCATGCCGGTGCTGCTCTGGCTGGTCTGGGTGAACTCCATCTTCCGCACCGGCACCATGTTCTGGACGATGCGCCCCTTGTACAGGCTCGCGTAGTTGAAGGGCTCACCGAGCATGACCGTCACCGCGGTGAGCAGCAGTGAGGCGTACTGCGCCGGTCCGGGGGGCGGCGCGGCGTACGGGGCGGCCGCCGTCGCGGGAAGTTCCGCGTTCTCCGGGAGGAGCCCACGCAGGAGGATCACGTCCCCCTCCGGCGCGTAGCGCCGGTATGCGATGACCTGGCGGCGCAAGGAGGCCGGCAGGAAGGAGTTCACTTCGAGCGCCAGATCGACGAATTCGTCCGGGGTGAGGGTCTCAAGATCCCTGTCGCCCACGAGCTTGCCGATCACCGCCCACAGTTCTTCGGCCTCGTGCGGCTGTATCTCGATCGTCGTCGTGGGCGACTGCTCTGCGGATGCCACTCCGGTCCCCTCTCATCTCAGCGTTTCACATTCGGGCATGAATACATTGCGCCAACAAAGGGAAGTTCAAGAAGGGGGCGCACACCGCCCTGGCCGCCGCACACCGGTCACACCGGTCCGGCAGATCTTCGCCGCATCATCGCCCGGAGCGTTTCCCGTTTCGGGAACCTCAATGGTGGGCGTTTCTTCTGCGCTCGGCGTGTTCAACATCTGAGCACGCCCCGCAGCGACATCGCAAGAGCCGGGCGAAGCACAGGGCGGGGACTCGGCGGGACCGGGCGGGCGACCTCTCGGCCACCCGGCCGGCGACCGCTCGGCGGCGTGTGCAGCTGCGGAATTTCCGCGATTGCACGATTCCCCCCGCGACATCTTGGGACCGATACGCGGGATTGCGCCGAAACCGCCCGTCACGGGCGTGGGCAACGGGCACCTCAACAGGGCACGCCATTTCGCAGGAAACTTAAACAACTAGGCTGCATTATTCGCCTAGCAGAAGGCCGAGGGGCCGCACTCGACCCCCCATTGACCTCATCCAAGCGCATGACGCATGATCATAGATGGACGCACCAGTGGGGGAGTCACTTCATGAATACGCCCGAAATTGAGCTGACCAAGCATGATGTCGAAACCATACTGAGGCAGTTTTCACCGGACGAAGACTTACCCGTGGTGGAGGTTCCGGTCACCGAGTTAGTTCTCACGGAATCACCTCGCTCAAAAGGGATCTCCGCAGACCACGTCCACACGCTCGCGGAAACCGACGACACCCTGCCCCCCATCCTCGTGCACCACGATTCGATGAAGGTGATCGACGGTCTGCATCGAGTGCAGGCGGCCGTCGTCAAAGGAGAGCGGGAAATCCGGGCCCGGCTCTTCAAGGGAAGTGACGAACAGGCCTATCTCCTGGCGGTCAAACTTAACACCACGCATGGCCTTCCCTTGCAATTGGCGGACCGGCGCAACGCCGCCCTACGGATACTCGGCATCTATCCCGAATGGTCGAACCGGGCCATTTCCGAGATCACCAGCCTCTCCGACAAGACGGTCGCCAAGCTGCGCGGCCAGAAGGCAGGGGGACCCGACAGGCAGAAGCGGAGGATGGGAAAGGACGGAAGATCCCACCCGCTGGACGTCAACTTCGGACGCCAACGAGCGAGCCAGTTCATCACCGACCGACCGGATGCCTCACTGCGCGAGATCGCGAGGGCCGCGGGTATCTCACCGAACACCGCACGGAGGGTTCGCAACAGCCTGCGGGAGGGGCAGAACCCCCTTCTCGAACCGACCTCCCGAGGTGCCGGCTCGTTCCTGGAGGCCGGCACCAAGGACAGTTCCCTGCGCTCCCTCACGAAGGCCGTCTCGACGCTGCCTCTTGGTGCCCGAGGGCCGACGTGGGTCACACTCAAGCGCGACCCCTCGCTGAGGTCGACGGAGACGGGACGTTTCCTCCTTCGCAGCCTGAGCCTGCACGCACTCACCTCTGACACCTGGGAAAGGGTGATCGAGGCGATCCCCCCTCACTCCGCCGGCGCTGTGGCCGACGTCGCCCGCAGGTGCGCGGCAGCATGGCAGGAGCTCGCCAACCGGCTTGATGCGACCGGGGATTGAGCGCCCGTCCGCGATCTCCTGACGTCCCGTCCCCGTCTGCCCGTTCCCATGTCCGTTCCAAGGAGTGCGTATGTCCCCCGCGTTGGCCCACGAGCAAGAACAGGACCTCTGGCGCTCGACGTACACGACCGCCGAAGGCTGGAGCAGGGACGGGGTCTTCTCCGGCCACAGAAGCGCGGCCGCACCGGCTCTCGCCCAGAACGGCGACAGCCTGCTCTGTGTCCACCGGGGAGCCCGTCAGGGCGTGGCGAGGAACATCCCGCTTCGCTGGACGTCCCACACTCCCGTGGACGTCAAAGGGCTGCTGGCCGCGGTCGACGAGGTGAAAGGTCACTACCGCGCGAGCCTGTCGGCCGCGGACCGGGCGTCCTTGGACGTTGACCTGGCCAGGACGACCGCCGCGGTCGACGCGGCCCGCCGGTGGACTCCGGACGCCGATCTCGGCAACGGCAACCTCGCCTTCCACACCCCTGCCGTCGCCGCGTACGAGGGCAGCGTCTACGCCGTGTACCACCGCTTCTGGGACGACGGCCGCGGCGCCCTCGGAACGGCCCGCCGACCGGCCGGCGGGCCGTGGGAAGAGGTGCGCAAGCAGGACGACCACGGCCACGGCCCGGGACGCTGGCCGGGCCTGGCCGTCTACCGAGGCCGGCTCCACCTGGTCTTCGCCGTCAACGGAACCGGCGGGGGACCCGAAGGCTCGGAGGGCGGGATCGTCCAGCACGCGACACTCACCGAGGACGGCGCATGGGTCCCTGTCCGGCACGGACGCGGCAGTGCGCGGCTCGCCGTGGTGAACGCCGAGCGGCAGGAGGCCCCGGAGGCAGCCATCATGCGGCCTCCGGGGAACTACGCCCTGGCCGAGCACGACGGCCTTCTCCACCTGCTCTACCGACAGGAGTACGACCTGCGTCTGTGGCACGCCACCTACGACGGCGACACGTGGAGCGAGGCCGTCGCCCTGGACGGCCTCACCAGCCGCCGCGGCGCGTCCCTCGCCTCCTACGACGGCGGGCTGCACGCCGTCTACCCCTCTCCGGACAGCGATCTGCTGTGCCACGCCGTCTACCGGGACGGCGAGTGGAGCGAGGGCGAGGTCATCGCAGGCCACGAGAGTCGGCACGACCCGGCCCTGGTCGCGTACGTCGACGCCGACGGCGGCCGGAGCCTGATCCTGGTCCACCGCGGCGTCGACCCCTCCGCGCCCCCGGCGCAGAACACGGGCCTCACTCCCCCGGCGCAGAGCACCGGCCTCACTCCCCCGGCGGGCGTGGAAGGCCCGACGGGCGAGGACTACTCCTCCTCGGACGGTCTCACCCGGGCCGTCCACCGGATCACGCTCCGCCGGGCCACTTCCCGCGAAGGCGGAGGCCACGCCATCGAGGCCCGCTGGACGGTCACCGCGCAGTACCGGCGCGGCCCCTTCTGGTACGACGACGAGGGCTCCCTCAGCGGCGAACTCCGGCTCCGCGGCGGCGTCGGAAACGGCGTCCTGGGAGCCCGAAGCGTCCGGGGCGACGTCAGCGGGGGCCTGTACGAGTGCACCGCACTGTTCGAGGACCTCTCCCCCGGTACGTACGAGGTCGCCCTGGTCGACGGCCGCATGACGAACGGCTACTGGTCCAGCGGCCGCCCGGACCGCCCAGCTGACCCCGCCGCCGCCGAGATCGACCTCCACCCTGTCCGTACCACCCTCACCATCACCGCCTGAGCCGGCGGCCGGTCACCGCCGTATCCGGCCCGCCCGGCCGCCGGCTCAGGCTCCGACGCTCTGGTAGCCGCGCATCCGCACCTGCCACCACTTGAGCGCGGCACCGAACCACACCAGGCCGATCAGGGGTGCGGCGAGAGCCGCGGGGGCCGAGAGGTGGAGGGATTCGGTCTTGTCCAGGAGGACGCTCGACGGGATGTACGCGACGACGGCCACGGGCATCACCCAGGTCAGACCCCACGTCAGGGCGCCGCCGAAGACGCGCGTCGGGTAGGAGCCGAACATCAGGTAGATGTTGTCGACGAGCTGGCTGGCCGCCCACGTCTGCACGGAACGGAAGCTCAGGGACGAGACGACGACCGCGGCCGCTCCTTCGGCCAGCGCGCCCCCGAGGACCGCGAGCACCAGGTAGGCGACGCTGAGCGGGGAGAAGTCGATGTCGACCAGGTTCACGGCGATCGTGAACAGGATGACCGCGGCCATCACGTCGCCGATCACGTTCATCCGGAACCGGCTGGTGGTGATCTGGAGGAACGGGTTCAGCGGCCGCACCAGATAGCGGTCGAACCGTCCTTCGCGGATCGTGGTGTCCATGATCGCGACCTGGTTGAAGGGGACGACCCAGACGGCGTGCGCCATCAGGCGCAGCGAGTAGAGGAAGGCCAGCTCTCCGAAGGTCCAGCCGGCGATGGAGTCGAAGGTGCGCAACACGGTCCAGACGAACGCGATGCCGCTGCCCTGGTAGACGAGACCGAGCGCGAGCAGCATGACGAAGTTCAGCCGGTACTGCATCTCGCCCCGCACCGCCGCCCGGTAGAGCAGGAAGGTCATGCGCGTGCTTCCCATTGCTGTCATCCTCCCTGAACCACGATGCGGTGGAGCGCGCGCGACCAGATCAGCCGTACCGTGCCCGCCAGCAGCACGATCCACAGGAGCTGGACGGCGATCGCCTGGAGGGCTTCGCCGCCCGCCAGTTGACCTCCGTAGATGGCGACGGGGGTGAACGTCGTCGCCTGGAAGGGCAGGAGCTCGGCGACCGTCCGCAGCCAGTCCGGGAAGAAGTACAGCGGGACGAGCACTCCCGCCAGGAACTGGCTGACGAGGGTGAAGAGCATGCTGAAGGCCCCGAGTTCGGTCGTCCAGAAGGCTCCGAGGCTGACGATCAGGTTGAGCAGCATGGAGATGCCGAACGCGACGAGGAGGCTGAGCAGCCAGTACCCGAAGGCCGCTGGGGAGGCGGGCGGCCCGAGCGGCCCGACGAGCGCGACGAGGGGCAGTGCCGCCAGCGCGAACAGCACCATGGACAGGGTTCCCCCCGTGAGATGGGCCAGCATCTGCGGTACGAAGCCGGCGGGCCGCAGGATGTCGAAGGCTATGCGCCCTTCCCGGACGAGCGAGTACAGGTAGGAACCGACCGTCGAGTCCTGCATCGCCCAGTTCTGGAGGTTGGCGATCGTCAGGTAGACCAGGACGTCGGCCAGCGCGACCCCGTTGACCACCCCCATGTCGCCGTACAAGGCCGTCCAGACCTTGCGGAGGATGAAGATCTGGAGGATGACGACGGCCAGCATGAAGAGCGCGTTCTGCCGGTAGGTCAACGCTATGCGCAGCCTGGCGCGGACGATCTGCAGGTAGGCGGGGAGGTTGCGGAGGGGGCCATCGGTGCGCGTGGCCTGGCCGGCGCTCATACAGCGATCGGGCGGTCGCCGTACAGGGTGTGCATGACGTCCTCGAGCTCGGGCTCCACGATCGAGAGGTCGGTCACGGGGCAGCGGCTCGTCACGGCCGCGATGATCTCGTGGGCCGAGATCCGGTTCGCCTCGAAACGTATCCTCAGCGTCGGTCCCTCGTCCGCGGTCACCTCGCCCGGAACGTCGGGACCGAGCAGTTCGGCGGCCTGGGCCCCTGTCAGCCCCGGGGCGAGCTGCACGACCAGTGTGCGGTGGGGCGCGTACGCGGCCTTCAGGTCGGCGACGCCGCCGTCGTAGAGGACCCGCCCCTGGTCGATGAAGACGACGCGCTCGCACAGCGCCTCGACGTCCACGAGGTCGTGCGTGGTGAGAACGATGGTGGTGCCGCTCTCCCGGTTCATCTCGGCGATGAAGTCGCGCATCCGGTCGCGCGCCACGACGTCCAGCCCGATGGTCGGCTCGTCCAGGTAGAGGATGGACGGTTCGTGGAGCATGGCCGCGGCGAGGTCGCCCCGCATGCGCTGGCCGAGGCTCAGCTGGCGGACCGGGCGGTCCAGGAACGGGGCCAGGTCGAGCAGTTCGATGAACCCGTCCAGTCTGCGGCGGTAGGCCGCCTCGGACATCCGGTACATCTTTCCCAGCAGGGTGAAGGAGTCCAGCAGCGGCAGGTCCCACCAGAGCTGGCTGCGCTGCCCGAACACGACTCCGATGTGCATCGCGTTCTTCTCCCGGTCCCGCCAGGGGGCGTGGCCCTGGACCTCGATGACACCGCTGGTCGGGACGAGCACCCCGGTCATCATCTTGATGGTCGTGCTCTTCCCCGCGCCGTTGGGCCCGAGGTATCCGACGAGTTCACCGTCCGACACCGTGAAGTCGACGCCGTCGACGGCCCGGACCTCGTCGTACTGCCGGGTGAACAGGGTCCTGAGGCCGCCCAGCGCGCCCTCGTGACGGCGCGGGCGCCGGTAGTACTTGGTCAGTCCCTCTGCTCTGATCAACGTCGGCACAGGGAATCACCCGACCCAGAATCGAGCGAGTAATCGGACGGAACTGGCTGCGGCGCCAGGCGTAATTGATCGGCCGTCGATTCCGTACTCATCTTCATTCTGCACGCTTTCTCAAGAAGATTTCACCATGAAACCCGGCACTATGTGCCTGCGTCCGCCGCAGCCGATGCGCCGTGATCCGCCCCGGCCAATGCCAGATGGTGCATCATGAACCGGGCTGCTTCAAGCTCGTGCCATTTCACCACCGGAATGAGACCGCCGACCCCGAGCGTGCTCAATGCCGCCGATCGGACATTGACGTCGGGAGTCCATCCGCCGGGGCGCAGTCGTTCGCTCGCGATACCGATCAGATAGGCCGCGGCCCAGAGCTCGCGCGTCGCGACGGGGCCGATGACCCCCTCGACGTACTGGGCCGCGGGATCGCTCCTGGACCAGGCGTACCAAAGGGAATCGACCAGGCCGGCGTCCACACCGAGCGCCTGCTCCGCCTGGCGCCACGGCGTCCGCCGCCAGACCCGACGGCCGGAGCGTTCGCCTTCGAGCAGAAGGGCGTACGTCGCGCCTTCCCGGTAGTGAGGAACGGCGTTCAGTCCGTCGAGCACCTCGGAACCCGGCAGACCGAGGTTCTGATAGCCGCACGCGGACCGCCATCTCTCGGCGGAGTTTCCGGCGACGCTCTGCGTGCCCTGATGCTCAATCAGATTCGGAATCGACACGACGACGGGTACGTGACGGCGCTCCAGATATTCCAGCATCACCGCGTCGTCCTCACGACGCATCGGAACAAGAGAACGTGCCTCTTCCGAGAAGCGGACGGCGTGGTCCACGGGCAGCATCAGAGCCAGAGTCGGCGTATAGATCTCGTCTATCGCCGACACCCACCCGGCGCCGGCGAGCGCGCCCAGCCGGACCGCCGAGCCGTCGGGCCCGTCCCAGTTCGCATAGAACGCCACGGCCGACCGGGGAAACCTCACCGCTGCCGCACGCGCGACGGTCAGCAGATCGGCAGACGGCACGACATCGTCCTGAAGCACCAGGTGATGCGTCGCGCCTTCCTCGAACGCCGCCCATGCCTCGACGCTCGTCCGCAGAGGATTGGGCACCCCACCGGGCTCCGGATCCGTGACCACCGTGACCTCGCCACCGAGGAGGTCGACGAGGCCGTTCGCCATCGCGGCGCGCGCCGGGTGAGTCATGACGGCCACACTCAAGCGAGCCGTTGCCATTGTTCAGCCTCGACAATCGAGCTAGAGGAAACGTGCACGGCCGGTTCCCTACGGTCGCGGACAGACGTGGGCGGGGCCGCGCGAGGAGACCCCGCGCACCCGAGCGATGCCGTCTCCACGCCACGCGCCCTTCCGAGCGCCCCGCTGGTACCGGATTCCCACAACTCCGTTACCTCACCAGAGGCTCCGAACTCTGTCCACCGCGCACCGCACAGGAGCGTTCACCCTTCTCCCACGCGTTCCGTGCTTGTACGATCGCGTCGCCGGACCTGTCGATGAAGTGCCGCCCCAGCGCGCGGACTTGCCCACGGCCGGACCGTGTCAGATCGCGTCGGGCGGGTTCACGCGGTGCTCTCGGGAGCTTCGTCGACAGGGCGGCGGGCCTCCGCGAGCGCGACCATGTGGACGAACCACTCCAGGACGGCGCGCAGCTCCTCACCGTGGTCGGCGAAGACCTCCAGCGGGAACGAGGGACGCAGGTCCAGCTTCGCCTCCGCGAGCACGATGCCGTCCACGCGGTTCAGTCGCGCCATCAGCTCGCGCCGCAGCGCCTCGTCGTCGAAGGGCGGCCGGCGCTTCAGGTGCTGGAAGACCACCTCGGCGGTGCCCGTCACCGGATACAAGGCCAGAGGCCAGAGCGATCGTGCGCGAGCACCGCCCACGGACAGCATCGGGAAGCAGCTGGTCTCGCTCTTCTTCCCGTAGTCGAGGAAGCCGCCCCGCTCCTCCCAGAACCGCAGGCTCGCGAGCACTTCCTCCGCCGTGCCGGGCGTCTGGTTGTCGCGCAACAGTGTCTCGAAGCGCGCCGCCACAGTCTCCCCGTCGCCGACGCCCCCGGAGCCTCCCGCCCTCTCGGCGGTTCGAACCGGTGTCTCGTCCTCGAAGTCGTCCTTGCCCACCAGGGCGGCCAGGTCCCCTGCCGTGAGTCGATGGGCCCTGCGAGCGCGACCCCACTCGTCGAACGGAACGCCCTCCGACTCCAGAACGCTCCGCGGGTCGGGCGCGTTCTCCTGCCCATCGGGCCAGCGGAAACCGGGCGAGATCTTGCCGTCGGCCATCAGCACGCGATAGGCCCCGTGCAGCGCGGGACGGGTACTGATGTGGCTGCCGACCGCGACGGCATGGGTGCCGATGAGGGCGGCGAGGTCGCCGTACGTCGTCCACGTACCCGTCGGCATGTTCATCAGTGCCTGGCGGAGCTCTCCCCAGCCGGTCCACTCGGCGTCGGCGTGGACCACCCCGTCGATGGGCCCGGGCCACAGCTCCACGGCCCGGTCGCTCATCTCCTCGGCGCGCGCGAGGATCTCCGCTCTTCCCCAACGCTCCTGGGCCGCGATGCGCTGGTTCATGCGCAGGGCGCTGGAGTCGAGGATCTGCTGCTTGCGGTGGAAGGGGTGGTTGGAGAGGCGGGTGTTGTCGCCGGACAGCGTGAGGTTGCCGAGGGTGTGCACCAGCTGGGTGTGCAGCTCCTCCGGGCTCTCGGTCTCTCCGGCCTCCTCCGCGAGGAGGTCGAACCACTGCTGGGCGGGGTGCTGCGGCAGCACGTGCTCCACGGTGAGCTTCGCCTTGCCGTAGTCGACGGGCTCGCTGGCGGCGTAGCTCTCCTCGAAGCGGCGCAGGATCTCGAAGCGCTGGTGCGAACGCCCCGACTTGTAGAAGGGGCGGCTGCGGATCGACTCCCGCGTCACCGCGTCGGAGGGCCAGACCCGCGTCCCCGTCTTGGCGGACAGTGCGCGTCGTACCGCGTCCGCGAGCGAGCGCCCGTTCTCCAGCTCCTTCTCCACCTCCTTGGGCAGTTCCATGAAGGTGCGGTTGTTGCCCGTGGTGGAGTTGCCGGCGAACAGACGACGCACCATGTAGCTCTCGGCGTACGCGAGAGCGGCGCTCGCCTCCTTGGGGTCGCAGTCCCCCTCGTCCAGCCGGTCGAGCAGCTGGAGCGCGAGCGGATAGTGGGTCTGGCCGCCCCAACGGGCGAGCCGTTCCAGCACCTCCCGCAGGCCGGCGTCGCTCTCCCTCGACGGCTCGACGATCCGCATGAGGCGACCGGCCCGCACGTACAGCCGCGAGACCTCGGCCTCCAGGGCGCCCTCGTCCGAGCTGATCGGTTCGAGACGCTTCTTCTGGTCCTGGTAGATCTCGCTCTGCTTGGCCCGGTTGTCACCGTCGACGACCAGGTCGAGCCAGACGAGCAGCTCCAGCCTGGCCGGGCCGAGCAGCTCCTGCATCGGCAGCCACAAGGTGCGGTAGACGGCCTCGCCACGCTTGGGGAGGCACATGAAGAGGTAGTTGCGCAGCAGATCGCTCTGACTGAGGCCGACACCCGTGTTGTTGATGGACTCGAAGATCCGGTACACGTTGTCGCCCTCGGCGGCGGTGATCGAGACGATGGAGAGGAAGTCCCTGAGCACGGACTCCACAGCGCCGGTCCATTCCTCGCCGGCGCGCTCCTCGCCCTCGGTCAGAGCCGCCAGGAAGAACCGGTACGCGCCACCGATGTTGCCCGGACCGCCGGCGGTGGGGAGCGACTCCACACAGGCGACGAACGCCTCACGGTCGGCCTGCGTCGGCAGGAGACGGTAGTGGTCGTTCCCGTCCTGGTAGCCGTTGACCAGGACCAGATCGTGAATACGATCCGCCTTCTTCCCCCGCCCCCGCACCCGATGGCGGTCCCGCAGGGCGGTGAAGGCGAGCATCAGCGTGGTCAGCCGCTGCTGACCGTCCACGACGAGCCAGCGCTGCATCCCGCCCGCCGCGACCCGCTCCGGCGCGAGCACCACCGACCCGAGGAAGTGAGCCGCCGGCTCCCTGCCCTCCAGCTTGTCCTCGACGAGTTCCAGCACGTCGTCCCACAACTGGCTCAGCTCGTCACGCTGCCAGGTGTACGTGCGCTGATACAGCGGGACCTGGAACTGCGTCTCGCCGTGGACCAGCTTGCTGAACGTCGTCTCCTGTGCGTGCACGCCCATCCCCTCCCCGACACTTGCCCCCGTCGGCCCGCCATTGTGCCGTACCCGCTCTTCCACGAGTTCCGAGAGCACCGGCACGCGGGCCTGCACCTGGAGAAGCCGGCTCCGGAGGTGGGGGGCGGCTTCCCTCAGCGGAACGCGGGGATGATCTCGGAGCCGTAGGCGTCGATGGTGCCCTCGCGGTTGTCGTGCATGGCGTAGACGGCGAACTGGTCGACGCCCAGGTCCTTGAGGTGGCGGAGCTTTTCGATGTGGGCCGCGGCGGGGCCGAGGAGGCAGAAGCGGTCGACGATCTCGTCGGGGACGAAGGTGGTGTCGGGGTTGTCGGCGCGGCCGTGGTGGGAGTAGTCGTAGCCGTGCCGGTCCTTGATGTACGCCGTCAACTCCTCGGGAACCATCGAGGAGTGCTCGCCGTACTTGGCGACCAGGTCGGCGACGTGGTTGCCGACCATGCCGCCGAACCAGCGGCACTGGTCCCGGGCGTGGGCCAGGGCCTCCGGGGAGTCGTCGGCCGTGAGGTAGGCGGGGGCCGCGACGCAGATCGTGAGGGCGTCGGGGTCGCGGCCCGCGTCGGTGGCCGCCTGGCGGACGGCCTTGACCATCCACTCCGTGAGGAAGGGGTCGGCGAGCTGGAGGATGAACCCGTCGGCCTTCTGGCCGGCCAGGGCGAGGGCCTTGGGGCCGTACGCAGCCATCCACACCGGCAGCTTGCCGTCCTTGATCCACGGGATGTGGATCGGGTTGCCGTCCACCTCCGCCTCGCGGCCCTCGGCCAGGTCGCGGATGACGCCGATGGCCTCGCCCAGGCGGGCCAGGGTGTTGGGGCGGCGGCCGGCCACGCGCATCGCGGAGTCGCCGCGGCCGATGCCGCAGACGGTCCGGTTGCCGTACATGTCGTTGAGGGTCGCGAAGGTGGAGGCCGTCACCTCCCACGTACGGGTGCCGGGGTTCGTCACCATCGGGCCCACGTGCAGCTTGGTGGTGTTGGCGAGGATCTGGCTGTAGATGACGAAGGGTTCCTGCCAGAGTACGGCGGAGTCGAAGGTCCAGCCGTAGCGGAAGCCGTTGCGCTCCGCCCGGCGCATCAGGCCGACGACCTGCGAGGCGGGCGGGTCGGTCTGCAGGACGAGTCCGAAGTCCACGCGGGGACCTCCAAGTTCGAGTCGGTGCGTTGGGACCACTGGGCCGTTCAGCCCAGGTACTGGCAGAGACCGCGCGGCACGAACGCTCCGTGGCCGGCGTGACCCACGTACTTGCGCTGGTCGATGACGACCTCGCCGCGCGAGAGGACGGTCTCGACCTGGCCGGTCACCTTCTTCCCCTCGTACGCCGAGTAGTCGACGTTCATGTGGTGGGTCTCCGCCGACAGCGTCTGGGTCGCGTGCGGGTCGTAGATGACGATGTCGGCGTCCGCGCCCGGCGCGATCGTGCCCTTCTGCGGGTAGAGGCCGAACATCCTCGCCGGTGACGCGCAGGCGATCTCGATCCAGCGGCGCCGGGAGATGTGCCCGTCGACGACGGCCTGGTGGAGGAGGTCCATGCGGTTCTCCACGCCCGGCAGGCCGTTGGGGATCTTCGAGAAGTCGCCGCGGCCCAGCTCCTTCTGGCCGACGAAGCAGAACGGGCAGTGGTCGGTGGAGACCACCTGGAGGTCGTTCGTCCGCAGCCCCCGCCACAGGGCCGCCTGGTGCTCCTTCGGGCGCAGCGGGGTCGAGCAGACGTACTTGGCGCCCTCGAAGTCCGGCTCGGCCAGATTGTCCGTCGACAGGAACAGGTACTGCGGACAGGTCTCGCCGAAGACCGGAAGGCCCTTGTCCCTGGCCGCCGCCAGCTCCGCGACCGCCTCCTCCGCCGAGACGTGCACGACGTACAGCGGGGAGCCCGCGACCCGGGCGAGCTGGATCGCCCGGTGGGTGGCCTCCGCCTCCAGCAGGGCCTTGCGGACCTCGCCGTGATGGCGGGGGTCGGTCTCGCCCCGGGCGAGCGCCTGCTCGACGAGGACGTCGATCGCGATGCCGTTCTCCGCGTGCATCATGATCAGTCCGCCGGTGTCACCGGCCACCTGCATCGCCCGCAGGATCTGCCCGTCGTCCGAGTAGAAGACCCCCGGATACGCCATGAACAGTTTGAACGAGGTCACGCCGTGCTCGATGAGCTTCGGCATCTCCTTGAGCGTCGACTCGTTCACATCCGACATGATCATGTGGAAGGCGTAGTCGATCGCGCACGCGCCGTCCGCCTTCTCGTGCCAGGCGCTGAGGCCGGCGTGCAACGGCTCGCCCTTCGCCTGTACGGCGAAGTCGACGATCGTCGTCGTCCCGCCCCACGCCGCGGCCCGCGTGCCCGTCTCGAACGTGTCCGACGCGGACGTGCCGCCGAACGGCAGTTCCATGTGCGTGTGCGCGTCGACCCCACCCGGGATCACGTACTTCTGCGACGCGTCGATCACCCGGTCGGCCGTCCACCGCTGACTTCCCACCGCCGCCAGCGCCACCACCCGGCCGTGCTCGATCAGCACGTCCGCGTGGATCTCGTCGGAGGCCGTGATCACCAGCCCGCCGGTGATCAGAGTCCTGGTCATTTGCCGGTTTTCCCTTCATGCCGGTCGCGGATCGCCGATCACCGATCGCCGACCACGACACCGTCTACGGGGGGCACGCCCCGGCCCTTCGTACGGGCCGTGGTGCGTCGACTACAGGGCTCTGAGCGCCTCTTCGAGGATCGCGGCGCCTTCCTCGGCCTCGGCGACGGTGAGCGAGAGCGGCGGGGCGACCCGCAGCACGCTGGTGTTGTGTCCGCCGCCCTTGCCGATGAGCAGGCCGTTCTCCCGGGCCGTCTCCAGGACGGCGGAGGCCGCGTCCGGGTCGGCCCGGTCGGTGCCCGGTTCGGTGAGTTCGATGCCGGCCATGAGGCCGCGGCCCCGCACCTCCCGCACGGCGTCCACACCCGCGGCGGCGGCCCGTACGCGCTCGATGAGGAGGCCGCCGACGCGGCGGGCGTTGCCCTGGAGGTCGTGTTCCAGGAGGTACGAGAGGTTGGCGAGGCCCGCGGCCATGGTGACCGGCGAACCGCCGAAGGTGGAGATGGAGTTGGCGTCGACGCAGTTCATGATCTCGGCGCGGGCGACGACCCCGCCGACGGACATGCCGTTCCCGATGCCCTTCGCGAAGGTGAGGATGTCGGGCGGTCCGGCCTCGCCGTGGGCCTGCCAGCCCCAGAAGTGGTCACCCGTGCGGCCCCAGCCGGTCTGCACCTCGTCGGCGATCCAGAGGATGCCGTGCCGGTCGAGGACGCGCCGGAAGGCGGCGTACAGGCCGTCGGGCGGGGAGGTGAAGCCGCCGACGCCCTGGACGGGCTCGGCGATGAGGGCGGCGACGTCCCGGGTGTGCCCGAGGAGGTCCTCGAGGTCGGCGACGCAGGCGTCGATGAACCGCTCGTCGGTGTACTGCGCGTAGGGGCCGCGGGTGCGGACGCCGCCGTGCACGTACAGCGTCTGGAGCGGCGAGAGGCTGGTGGGCGACCAGGCGCGGTTGCCGGTGATGCCGACGGTGGAGAAGGAGCGGCCGTGGTAGCTGTTGCGCATCGCCAGGATCTGGTTCGAGCGGCGGTACGCGGTGGCCAGGAGGAGGGCCGTGTCGTTGGCCTCGGTGCCCGACGTGGTGAAGAAGACGCGGGCGTCGGGGATGCCGGAGAGGCCGGCGATCCGCTCGGCGAGCTCCACCATGGGGCGGTTGAGGTAGAGCGTCGAGGAGTGGATGATCCGGCCGGCCTGCTCGGCGACGGCCTTGGTGACCTCGGGCAGCGCGTGGGCGGTCATGGTGGTGAGGATGCCGCCGAAGAAGTCGAGGTACTTGCGCCCCTCGGCGTCCCAGACGTGGCGGCCCTCGCCGTGGGTGATCTCGACGGGGTCGCGGTAGTAGAGGGCGACCCAGTCGGGGATGACGGCCTTGTGCCGGTCGTACAGGCTGCTCACGGTCGCACCAGCCCGTCGTACGCGTCGGGGCGGCGGTCCCGGTAGAAGGCCCACTGCTGCCGCACCTGTTCGATCAGGCCGAAGTCGAGGTCCCTGACGAGGAGTTCCTCGCTCTTGTCGGAGGCGACGTCGCCGACGAACTGGCCGCGCGGGTCGACGAAGTAGCTGGTGCCGTAGAAGTCGTTGTCGCCGTACTCCTCGACGCCGACGCGGTTGATCGCGGCGATGAAGTACTCGTTGGCGACGGCCGCCGCCGGCTGTTCCAGCTGCCAGAGGTGGGAGGAGAGGCCGCGGTGAGTGGCCGACGGGTTGTAGACCAACTGTGCGCCGTTCAGGCCGAGTTGGCGCCAGCCTTCGGGGAAGTGGCGGTCGTAGCAGATGTAGACGCCGACCCTGCCGACGGCGGTGTCGAAGACCGGCCAGCCGGCGTTGCCCGGGCGGAAGTAGTACTTCTCCCAGAAGCCCTTGACCTGCGGGATGTGATGCTTGCGGTACTTGCCGAGGTAGGTGCCGTCGGCGTCGATGACGGCGGCGGTGTTGTAGTAGAAGCCCTCGCCCTCGACCTCGAAGACGGGGACGACGATCACCATCCCGGTCTCCCGGGCGAGCTCCCGCATCCGCGTGACGGTGGGGCCGTCGGGGACGGGCTCGGCCCAGCGGTAGTGCTCGGGCTCCTGGACCTGGCAGAAGTAGGGGGCGTTGAACACCTCCTGGAACCCGATCACCTTGGCGCCCTGCCGGGCGGCCTCCCGGGCGTGCTCCTCGTGTTTGGCGATCATGGATTCGGTGTCGCCGGTCCAGGTCGCCTGGACGAGCGCGGCGCGTACGACGTCGGTCATGAGCTGCTCCTTCGGCACGGCGTCAGAGAGCCTCTACGCCCGTAGACGCGGGGCGTAGGAGGAGAACGTAAGCCCCGTCACACCCCGGAGCAAGACCACCGCCGCGAAGCGGCGGCGTCGATCATGTTTCATACCCGAGTGGGCCACGTCGGACACGTACCGACACGTACCCGGAAGTAATGACACGTTCCCTGGTCGGCCTCTCAGGACCCTTCGGCCCGGATCGGCAAGACGCTCCTCAGGCGCCCGCGAGGCCCGCCACGCGCAGGGCGTGCAGGAGGTCGCGTTCACGGGTGACGGAGACCGCGCGAGCCGCGTCGAGGAGCTGGGGGACGAGTCCGCGCGGGTCCGCGCCCGCGAGGCGGGCGGCGTCCTCGGGTGCCCTGACCCGGACGAAGGCGGTGAGCAGGGCGTGCGCCTCGCGATGGTGGTCCTCGGCGTGCAGGGCGGCGCACGCCCCGGCGAGCTCCTCCACCGGGCGGGCCACGCCCTGACGGAGAAGCTGGTCGCAGTCGGCCGCCCGGCCCGCGTCGGCGAGCACCCCGGCGACGGCGGCGAGCCGCCCGGGCGGCAGCGAGGCCGCCTCCCAGAGCAGGGTGGACCAGTCGGCGCCGAGGCCGGCCCGGTGCAGCTCGGCGGCGAGGGCGGGCAGCCGGTCCGGGGGGCCGTTGAGCGCCTCGCAGAGGAGTGCGTGGGCCTCGCCGCTACGGCCCTGGGCGCGGAGCCGCTGGAGGGCGTAGACCGCGTTGGCCGCGGCGCGGGCGGCGGCCACCGAGTCCGCCGCCCCGGGGGCGGAGGCCCGGGTCGCCCTGCCCGCCTCCGCGGTCTCGCCACCGCCGCCGAACCTGGCGCCGCGCGGCGCCGCTCCCCCGGTCGGCAGCACGGGCACCGTCACCGCCGCCTGCTCCTCGGCGCTCTCCTCCAGCCAGGCGTACCGGGCGCCACGGGCCCGGCGCTTCACCGACGGGGCCGGGGCGGGACCGGAGGCCGGGGCCGGGGTGGGGGTGGAGGCCGGGGTCGGGGCGGGGCTGGAGGCCGCGCTCTGGGCGGATGCGGGCGCCGGGGCGGCGACCGCTGGCCCGGCGGTCCCTCCGAGGCGGGTCAGGCGGGTGGTCAGTTCGGCGACGCGGGCCGTGGCCCGGGCGTGGTCGTCGCGGATCCAGGCGAGGTCGTTCTCCAGGCCGGCCGCCTCCGCCGAGCCCGCGGCCGACCGGAGCCGCTCCTCCAGCTCGCGGGCGCGGGACTCGGCGTACCGTCGCTCCCGCTCCATGAGGCCCCGCCGCTCGGCGAGCGCGGCGGCCCCGCCGGGGCGACGGTCGTGGGCGGTGGCCGCCGCCGCGTACAGCGACCCGGCCCGGGCGGCGAGCGGGCCGTCGGCGGGCTCTCCCGCGTCCTGGAGCAGCGACTCGACGACGTCCCAGGGCAGGATCTCCGCGCCGTCGAAGCAGGCACGGAGCCCCTCGGGGTCACGGGCGGCGAAGACGCCGTACCAACCGGCGTCCGGCTGGAGGCGGCCCGCGAGCTCCGCCAGCAGGCGCGTGAACGCCGCGACCTCCACCGGAAGTTGATACACCGTCATGCGTTTCGCACCTGCCCCGCCGTCGACTGCGACCTTCCGGTCCGCGGGTATTGGACCGCAGTCGTGTTACGGGACGACTACGGTCCGTTTTCGGTCCGGCGCCTCACTCCGCGGAGACGTGGAAGCGCACGACGATTCCGGTGTGCGGGCGCTTGCCGAGCCGGACGATCATGGCCGGTACGTCGGTCAGCCAGTACTGCCAGGTGTACTTGCGCGAGAGCAGGCTCCGGATCCGGCGGAGCTCCTCCCCCTCGACAAGCCGGCCCTCGCCGGGGAAGCGCGTGGCGCCCTCGGCGACGTTGCCGCGCAGGTCGCAGACGGCGACCTCGATCCGCGGGTCGTTCCGCAGCCGCTTGACCTTCCAGGAGTCGGCGCGGGTCCACGCGTACAGCTCGGAGCCCTCCACCGCGTACCAGACGGGTGTCGCGACCCCCGTGCCGTTCTTTCGGAAGGTGGTCAGGCTCACGTAGCGGCCGCGCCGCAGCTCATCGGGCATCATGCCCGGAGCCTAGGCGGTGCCGCGCCGGGGGCGGGGCGTCGGGCCGGGGGCGGGGGCGGGCGTCGGGCCGGGGGCGGCGTCAGGCCGGGGCCGGGCGTCAGGCCGGGGTCGGGTTGGAGGCGTGGGTGAGGGTCTCCCAGGCGACGAAGAGGTCGTCGGTGCCGCTCGGCCGCTGGGTCCTGGCGAGCTTCGCGGTCTGCGGGAGCTTCATGCCCATCCGGCCTTCGAGGTGGTTGAGGGCGACCTCGACGTCCGGGCCCATGGTCCGCTCGACCTTGCCGCCGCAGAGCCACTTCGGGGCGGTCTCGCCGAGCTGGTAGCGCGCGTGGAACTCCAGTGCGGCGCTCAACCGTTCGGCCTCCTCGCCGTACAGGTCGAGTCCCTGGTGCCAGGCGGTCTCGGCGATGTGGGCGGTGGCGGCGAGCGAGTACCCGATGTGCATGAAGTTGCGGCAGGTCTCCTGTCCGAGCCCGTCGGCGTAGGTGCGCTGCCCGAACCAGTACGTGGCCAGCTCGTCGGCGGTGTCGATCGTGCCGCCGGCCGGAGCCTTGGGCAGGGCTCCGTCGGAGGAGAGGTAGAAGTAGGCGGGGACCCGCGTCCGGTAGCGCCGTACCGCCTCCTCGAAGACCGTACGGTCCTCCAGGAACACCGCCATGCCGATGGCGGCGTCGGTCATCGCCAGTTCCCAGTTGCCGTTGTAGTCGGACACCTTGGCGGTGACGGCGGGCAGGTACGCCTTGCGCAGCATCCACTTGAACCGCTGGACGTCGGGCCCGCCCCAGGCCGGGTATCCGGAGTGCACGATCTCGGCGGCGCGCGCCCAGGACGAGCCGGACCAGGCGGTCTGCAGGTCGGCGTCGTCGCGGGTGTGTTCCTTCACCGTCTTCGACCAGGCGTCCATGATCTCGACGGCCTTGTCGGCGTGCGCGGCCTTGCCGGACACCGACCACATGAGGGCGTGGGTGTAGGCGGCGATGGCGTCCTCGCGCTCGGCGACACAGGCGTCGGTCCCGGCGTTGGAGGCACAGGCGACGATCTTCGCGGGGTGCGGGGTGTAGTCGAGCGCGGCGTACTCGCTCGCACCCATCGCCTCGAACGCGGAGGTCCAGGGCTCCTCCCCCGCGGCGACCCGGCGGCGCACCGCCGCCAGCTGGGCGCCGCCGACGAGGACTCCGGGGTGGCGGAACGTCTCCGGCGCGACGGACCGGGGCTGCTCGACGGCCCCGGTGACGGCGTCGTCCGTCCCGCAGGCCGTCCCGAGGAGCAGCAGGGGGCCCAGAAGGGCGGCGACGATGCGATTCCGGAGAAGGTGCACGGGTCCACGCTCACCCGAGCCGACCGGACCCGCATCTGGTACTACGCCACCGGGCTGGCCGCTTCGTACGCGGCGCGGGCCTCGGTGATGGCGGGGGCGCGGGCGCGAGCCCACACGCAGGCCGTGTCGAGCGGTCCGATGAGGGAGCGCCCGAGGGGCGTGAGGGCGTACTCGACACGGGGCGGGTTCTCGTCGTGGACGGTCCGGGTGACGAAGCCGTTCCGCTCCATGGAGCGGAGGGTCTCGGTGAGGACCCTGGGGCCAGGGACCTCCGTTCTACGGTCCGGGCATGGACATCGAGAGCGGCATCAACGGCATCAACAGCACCACCAACAGCAACAACAACGGGTTGCGTCTCGCGGTCTTCGGCGCCGGCGGGCGTGTCGGCCGGGCGGCCGTGGCCGAGGCGGTGGCCCGGGCCCACCGGGTGACGGCCGCGGTCCGTGACCCGGCCGCGCACCGCGACCTGGAGGGCGGAGCGGACCGGCGCGTACCGCACGGCCGTGGGCACGGTCGTCGAGGGGCCGGGCCGCGTCGGGCACGCCGATCTGGCGCTCGCGCTCCTGGACGAGATCGAGCGCCCGCGACACAGCCGGGTGCAGCTGGCCGTCTCGCTGTGACCGGCGGCCCCGTCAGACCGGGGCCGGGGCGCAGAGCACCACCAGCTGGTCCATGGAGAGGTCGAGGACCCTGGCGAGGGCCGCGACGGTGAAGAAGGCGGGCGTCGGGGCCCGCCCGGTCTCGATCTTGCGGAGGGTCTCGGCGGACAGGCCGGCCGCGGCCGCGATCTCGACCATGGACCGCTCGCCGCGCGCCGAGCGCAGGAGGAGGCCCAGGCGCTCGCCGCGCTCGCGCTCTTCGGGGGTCAGGGGTGTGCGCACCATGCCACCATTCTAATACCGGTATAGTAATTGGCATGGTGGAGATCAAGACGAACGAATCCCTGGCGTCGATGCGCGAGTCCGGGCGGGTGGTGGCCAGGGCCCTCGCGGCGGTACGGGAGAAGGCGGCGCCCGGCGTCGCGCTGACCGAGCTCGACCGGGCCGCCCGCGAGGTCCTGGCGGAGGCGGGCGCCGGTTCGCCCTTCCTCGACTACCACCCGGAGTGGGCCCCGGTGCCGTTTCCCGCGGTCGTCTGCCTCTCCGTGAACGACGCGATCGTGCACGGCATCCCGGACGGGACGCGCCTGGCCGACGGCGACCTGGTCTCCGTCGACTGCGGGGCGCTCCTGGACGGCTGGGCGGGCGACTCGGCCGTCAGCTTCACGGTCGGCCGGGCCCGCCCGGAGGACACGCGCCTGATCGCCGCGGCGGACGAGGCCCTGGCGGCGGGCATCGCGGCGGCCGTCGTCGGCAACCGCGTCGGCGACATCGCGCACGCGATCGGCCGGGTCTGCCGCGACGCGGGCTACGGCATCCCGGACGGCTTCGGCGGCCACGGCATCGGCCGCACCATGCACGAGGACCCAGGCGTCCCCAACGAGGGACGCCCGGGCCGGGGCATGAAGCTGCGGCACGGAATGGTGCTCGCGATCGAGCCGATGCTCATCGGCGGCGGCACGGACGACCACTACACGGCGCGGGACGGCTGGACCATCCGTACCCTCGACGGCTCGCGCGCGTCCCACGCCGAGCACACGGTCGCGATCACGGACGACGGCCCGCGCGTGCTCACCGCCCTGTAGGACCCCGGAGGCGCCCGCTACCTGGCCGGCCGGACGACCATCGCCGAGCCGCCGCCCCTGCGGACCGTCTCCGCGGCGGCCACCCAGCGGCCGTCGGGGAGGCGCTGGACACCCGTGGCGGCGCCGATCTCCGGGTTCTGCCGGAAGCCGTGCCCGATTCCCTCCAGTTGCGCCCTCAGCGGGCTGTTCCACAGGCCGGGTTCGAGTTCGGTGGTGGCCTGGTTGCGCTGGCTGGCGCGGGGCGCGGCGATCGCGTCGACGAGCGGCAGGCCCCGGTCGACGACGCCGGTGAGGGTCTGGAGGACCGTCGTGATGATGGTCGCGCCGCCGGGTGAGCCGAGGGCGAGGACGGGTCGGTCGTGCCCGTCGAGGACGATCGTCGGGGAGATCGAGGAGCGCGGGCGCTTGCCGGGGCCGGGCAGGTTCGGGTCGTGCACGGCCGGGTTCGCGGGGGCGAAGGAGAAGTCGGTCAGCTCGTTGTTGAGCAGGAAGCCCCGGCCGGGCACGGTGATGCCGCTGCCGCCGGTGGACTCGATGGTCAGGGTGTAGGCGACGACGTTGCCCCACTTGTCGGCGGCCGTCAGATGGGTGGTGTTCTCGCCCTCGTACGTGGTCGGGGCCGCGGTCCCGCCACTCGCGCAGGGCGCGGGGTTCCGCGGGTCGCCGGGCGCGAGCGGGCTGGCCAGGACGGCGTCGTCGCGGATCAGGCAGGCGCGGGAGTCGGCGTACCGCTGGGAGAGCAGTTCGCGGGTCGGCACGGACTCGAAGGCGGGGTCGCCGACCCAGCGGCCCCGGTCGGCGAAGGCGATCCGGCTGGCCTCGATGTACCGGTGGAGGTAGCCGGCCGGGGTGGCGGCGGCGAGGTCGGTGCCCTCCAGGATGTTGAGCGCCTCGCCGACGCTCGTGCCGCCGGAGGAGGACGGGGCCATGCCGTAGACGTCGAGCCCGCGGTACGCGACCTTCGTGGGCCTGCGGGACTCGGTGCGGTACGCGGCGAGGTCACGCTCCGTCAGGTCGCCGGGGCGGACGACTCGGGTGGCGCCCTCGCGGAGCCGGGGCGTGCGGACCGTGTTCACGATGTCCCGGGCGAGCGGCCCCCGGTAGAGGGCGCCGACGCCCTCGCGGCCGAGGGTGTCGTACGTACGGGCCAGGTCGGGGTTCTTGAACACCGAGCCGACCACGGGTAGTTGGCCGCCGGGGAGGAAGAGGTCGGAGGAGGCGGGGAAGTCACGGAACCGGGCCTCGTTGGCGGCGGTCTGGGACCGGAAGGTGGGGTCGACGGTGAAGCCCTCGCGGGCGAGCCGCTCGGCGGGTTCGAGGAGGGTGGAGAGGCGCTTGCTGCCCCAGGCGTCGAGGGCGGTCTTCCAGGTCGCCGGGGTGCCGGGGGTGCCGACGCCGAGGCCGCTGGTCATGCCCTCCGCGAAGGGGATCGGCTGACCGTTCTCCACGAAGAGGTTCGCGTCGGCGGAGCGCGGCGCGGTCTCCCGCCCGTCGACGGTGTGGACCGTACGGCTCTTGGCGTCGTAGTACACGAAGTAGCCGCCGCCCCCGATCCCCGCGGAGTACGGCTCGGTGACGCCGAGGGCCGCGGCGACGGCGACGGCGGCGTCCACGGCGTTGCCGCCCTTGCGGAGCACCTCGATGCCGGCGGCCGAGGCGTCGGCGTCGACGCTGGCGACCGCTCCGCCGTAGCCGACGGCGACGGGCTCCTTGACCGGTCCCGGCGAGGCGCCGGGAGGGGCCGCGGGTGGCGCGGCGGCGCCTACCGAGAGGACCGTCGCCGCGACAGCGAGAGCGGAGACCTTCCGAGCGGCGGATCGACGCATGCGCAACCTCCAGTCAACAACCGTCCGCGCAGCGTAACTTCCCTTCACCCGTCCCGTCAGGACCGCCTCGTAGGTCTCGAACGTCACGAGCGACTCGAACGTGCGGCCGATGTCCCGCTACCATGCGCGCCCATGAACGAAGACGTGCGCAACATCGTGCTCGGGGTGCTGGCGACGGGGGTCAGCGCGTCCTTCGGCTGGCTGGGCCGCACGTACGCCTGGCGACGCAGGCTCCGCCGCAAGCAGGCCTTCCTGGGGCTGCCCTCCGGTTCGGAGTGCCTGCTCGTGGTGAACCGCCTGGCCGGCAGCGAGCGCGGCGTGCACGCCACCGACGTCTCCGCACTGCTCGAACTGTCGGCGCTGATCAAGGACTGCGGGGCGCGACCCCGGATAGTGCAGCACGATACGGCCCGTCAGGGACTGGGCGAGATAGCGGAGTTCTGCATCGGTGGCCCCTACTCCAATCGGCGCATGGCGGCTCATCTGCCCAACCTGCTGCCGGGACTCACGATGAACGTCGAGCAGGAGCCCCCCGAGGACCGGGGGATGATCACGGTGGCGGGCGAGGCCTACCGCCCGGAGTGGGGCGTCAGCGAGTACGTCGCCCTCGCACGCCTCACCCGAGGCGAGGGCGGTCGGCCGGTGTTCCTGCTCTGCGGCCAGGCAGCGGTCACCAATCAGGCCGCCGCACGCTATCTGTCCCGCCACCAAAGGGAGTTGACCCGCACCTACGGGTCGGACGGCTCCTTCGTGCTGCTCCTGAAGGTGATCAACTCGCAGGCCTACGGCCCCGATGTGGTGGAGCTGGTGGCCGATGTCACACGGGAGGCGCGGACGGCTCCCGCAGTCGCACCGGCAGGGACTTGATCCCGTTGATGAAGTTGGAGACGAGCCTGCGGGGCGGAGCGGCGAGTGCCAGGCCGCCGCAGGCGGCGCGCGTCTCCTCGTACAGCACCCGGAGCTGAAGCCGGGCGAAGTGGGCGCCGAGGCAGACGTGCGGGCCGTCGCCGAAGGAGACGTGCGGGTTCGGGCCGCGGCCCAGGTCGAGGCGGTGGGGTGCGGGGAAGACGCGCTCGTCGTGGTTGGCGGAGGCGTGGAAGACGACGACCTTGTCGCCCTCGCGGATCTTCTGGCCTGCCAGTTCGGTGTCGTGTGCCGCCGTGCGCCGGAACGACAGTACGGGCGGGTGGACGCGCAGGAGTTCGTCGACGGCCGTGTCCATGGAGACGTCTCCGGCCCACAGTCTCCGCTGCTCGTCGGGGTGTTCGGCGAGGGCGAGGAGTGCTCCCGGGGCGGCGCTGCGGACGGTGTCGTTGCCGGCGACGGTCAGCAGGAAGAAGAACATCTCCAGTTCGGCGTCGGCGAGTTCGGAGGTGGCCAGCGAGGTCATCACGTCGTCGGCGGGGTGCGCGCGCTTGTGGGCGGCGAGTTCCTGCGCGTACGCGAACATCTCGGCGAGCATGGCGGGTGACCGGGGATTGACCGGGCGCCCGTCGACGTCGAGGACGGGCGGCTCGTCGGGGTCCTGGTAGGCGATGACGCGTTCGGTCCAGGCGTGGAGCAGTCCGCGGCCGCTCGCCGGCACTCCGAGGAGGTCGGTGAGGTTGAGCAGGGCGTAGTCGTCGGTGACGGTCCTGACGAGGTCCGTCTCGCCACCGGACGCGGCCGCGGTCTCGACCGCTTCCGCGAGCAGGCGCCGGGCCCGCTCCCGCGCGGTGACGGCGAAGCGCTCGATCCGCCCCGGGGTGAAGGCCCGGCTGACGAGCCGGCGCAGCGTCCCGTGCTCCGGGGGATCCTGGTTGAGCATCATGCGCCGGATGAACGGCAGGTCAGCGGGGTCGGGGTCCCGGATCTGCGTGGCGCCGAGGGCGGAGGAGTACGTCCCGGAGTCCTTGAGCACGCGGACGACGTCGGCGTGCCGGGTGACGGCCCAGAATCCGGGTCCGGCGGGCCACCCCAGGATCTCCGGCTCCACCTGCCGGGCGACGGGCGCGTGGTCGCGCAGCGCGCGGAAGCGGTCGTGCGGGATCCCGGCGGCGTAGATCCGCGGGTCGAAGACGTCGGGGACGGTGTTGTGCTCCACGGGCCAAGAGTGGGGTCCGGATCCGCCGCACGCAATCGTTACCCGCACGTAACTTACCGACCGGTTACCCCGGGTACGGCCTCGCCGTTACCGTCGGGTCACTTTGCACTCCGTATCACTGACACGAGCAAGGAGTGACCCGTGGGACACCCCCGCAAGGCCCTGCGCACCGCCTCCGTCGGTGCCGTATCGGCCGTCCTGCTGGCCGGCACGATGCTCGGCGCCGCCCCCGCCACGGCGGAGACCGGACCGTCCGTCCGCTTCGTCGACATCGCCGGGGAGGGCGGCACCGTCCTCAAGGCGAACGTCGTCACCCCCGCCGGCGCCGGCGCCTCGGCCCGCCTCCCTCTGATCGTGCTGCCCACGAGCTGGGCCATGCCCCAGATCGAGTACCTCGCCCAGGCCCAGAAGCTCGCCGACTCCGGTTACGTCGTGGTGAGTTACAACTCCCGCGGCTTCTGGGAGTCCGGCGGCGAGATCGAGACCGCGGGCCCGAAGGACGTCGCCGACGCCTCGAAGGTCATCGACTGGGCCCTCGCGAACACCCCCGCCGACGCCGAGCACGTGGGCATGGCGGGGGTGTCGTACGGCGCCGGGATCAGCCTTCTCGCCGCCGCGCACGACCCGCGGATCAAGGCCGTCGCCGCGCTCAGCGGCTGGGCCGACATCATCGACTCCATCTACAGCGGCCGCACCCAGCACGTCCAGGCCGCCGGCCTGCTCGGCGGCCTCGGCTACATCACCGGGCGCCCCGGCCCCGAACTCCAGGAGATCCTGGGCGACTTCCTCTCGTCGAACCTCGACAAGGAGGACGAGATGCTCGCCTGGGGCCGCAAGCGGTCCGCCACCACCTATCTGGATCAGATCAACGCCAACGGCGCCGCGATCATGATGGGCAATGCCTGGGGCGACACGATCTTCCCGCCCAACCAGTACGCCAGTTTCTACGAGAAGCTCACCGGCCCGAAGCGACTGGAGTTCCGGCCCGGCGACCACGCCACCGCCGAGGCCACGGGGCTCTTCGGGCTCCCCAACGACACCTGGACCAACACCCACCGCTGGTTCGACCGCCACCTCAAGGGCGTCGACAACGGCATCGACCGCGAGCAGCCCGTCCAGCTCAAGCCCCGCTCCGACGCCGGCTACGAGGGCTACCCCGACTGGAAGTCCGTCAACGCCAACCAGCGGAAGATCCCCCTCGACGACACCGAGCACCTCTGGGCGAACGTCGACTCCGGGGCCAACGGCGGCATCGCCCTGCTCTCCAACGTCCTGGACCAGCTCCTCCAGACCCCGCCCACCGTCTCCGTTCCCCTGCTCAACCGCGCCTTCGCCGGCGTCTGGCAGTCCGAGCGGTACGACACCCCCCAGCGCGTGCGCGGCACGGCGAAGGTGCACACCACGGTCACCTCCACGGAGGAGAGCGGCACCCTCGTCGCCTACCTCTACGACGTGGGCCCGCTCGGCGTGGGCAAGCTGGTCAGCAACGCCCCGTACACCTTCCACGGCAAGACGCCCGGGAGGCCGTTCGCCGTCGATCTGGAGCTGTTCTCCACGGCGTACGACGTACCGGCCGGACACCGGCTCGCCCTGGTCGTCGACACCGTCGACCCGCTGTACATCGAGCACAACCCGACCGGCGCGCAGCTGACCTTCTCCTCCCCGTCGGCCGACCCGTCGTACGTGTCGGTACCGCTGCGGGAGAAGTGATCACCGGCTGCTGCCGGGCGGGCAGGGCTTCACAGCAGCTACTGCGCTCCCGGCAGCAGCGTCCCGGGTTCGGCCGGCGCGACCTCCACGGCCTTCGTCTTCGGGCTGCGGCGCTCTCGGCGGGCCACCCAGGTGGCGAACCAGGAGAGCAGCATGCACATCCCGATGTAGATCGGTGAGATGACCAGCACGACGGGGATGAACGGCAGGTCGTAGTCGAGGCTCGACGCGATCAGCTTGCCCGCGTGGAGGAACTCCTCGTAGGTGATGAGGAAACCGAGCGAGGTGTCCTTGAGGGCCACCACGAGCTGGCTGATGATGGCCGGCAGCATCGCCCGGACGGCCTGCGGCACGAGGACGTAGGTCATGACCTGCGTCTTGCGCATGCCGAGCGCGTACGCGGCCTCGCCCTGACCGCGCTCGACCGCGTGGATGCCGGTGCGGAAGACCTCGGCGAGCACCGAGCCGTTGTAGAGGGTCAGTCCGGCGACGAGCGCGGGCAGCGGCTGCACCTTCAGCGCGACGAAGATGAAGAAGATCATCACGAGGACGGGCATCGCGCGGAAGAACTCGACGATCAGCGTCGAGATCCACCGCAGCGCGCGGTGCTCGGAGAGCCGTCCGGTGGCGAGGACCGCGCCGAGCGCGAGCGAGAGTACCGAGGCGTAGGCGAAGGCCTTGAGGGTGTTGCCGAGGCCTTCGAGCAGCAGCTCCTGGATGCCCTCGTAGAGGAAGGGCGACCACTTGGTGGAGGTGAACTGCTCGGTGTCGAAGAGGAGATAGAGGAACCAGCCGGCCAGCGCGAGGATCAGCACGGTGGACGCGAGGCCGTAGAGGAGGTGACGTCGCCGGGCGTGCGGCCCGGGGATGTCGTAGAGGGCGGTGGACTCGGTCATCGGGCGACTCCCCAGCGCTTCTCCAGGACATGGAAGAGGGCGCTGATGGTGAGGGTGATGATCAGGTATCCGACGGCGATCCAGACGAAGGTCCAGACGATGTTGTAGCCGAGCTCGCTCAACGTCTTGTAGGTGCCGAGGAGTTCGGTGACGCTGAAGGCCCCGGCGATCGCCGAGTTCTTGGCGAGGGCGATCAGGGTGGAGCCGATGGGAGGGATGACCGTACGGAAGGCCTGTGGCAGGACCACCGTGCCGAGGGTCTGGGTGAAGGTCATGCCCAGGCTTCGGGCCGCCTCTCCCTGGCCGCGCGGCACGGTGTTGATGCCGGAGCGCAGCGCCTCGCAGATGAAGGCCGAGGTGTAGCAGCCGAGCGCGAGGACCGCGAACACCTCGAAGGGCAGGACGATTCCGAAGCGGGGCAGGCCCAGCATGACCGCGAAGAAGAGCAGGGTCAGCGGGGTGTTGCGCAGGACGGCGACCCAGACCGCGCCGAAGACCCGGAAGGAACCCACGGGCGCGACCCGGAAGGAGGCCATGACGAAGCCCAGGACGAGGGCCAACGCCGAAGCGTAGACGGTCAGTTCGACGGTGCCGAGGAAACCCTCGCCGTAGAGCGAGAAGTTGTCGGTCAGGACGTCCATGTCGGGAGGCTCCTCCGGTCAGCTCGCCGGGTACCGGTCGATGGCGGGCGGTGTCGGGGCGGGGACCCCGGAGAGGCCGAGGGTGGCGTCGTAGGCCTTCTCCCAGTCGCCGTTCTTCTCGTGGGCGGCGATGGCGTCGTCGAGGGCGAAGCGCAGCGCGTCGTCCCCGTGGGGGACGCCGATGCCGTACGGCTCCTTGGAGAAGGGCTTGCCGACGACCTTGAGTTCGTCGGGGACCTTGGCGGCGTACCCCATGAGGATGGTGTCGTCGGTGGTGACCGCGTCGACCTGGTAGGTCAGGAGGTTGTCGACGCAGACGGAGTACGTGTCGTAGGCGACGAGTTCGGCCTTCGGGTAGTCCTTCGCGATCCGCTGGTACGGGGTGGATCCGGCGGCCGAGCAGACCCGCTTGCCGGCCAGGTCCTGCGGTCCCGCGATGTCGTCCTCGTCGGTGCGGACGAGGAGGGACTGGCCGGCCTGGTAGTAGGGGCCGGCGAAGCCGACGAGCTTCTTGCGGTTGGCGTTGATCGTGTAGGTGCCGACGTAGTAGTCGATCTGGCCGTTCTGCAGGGCGGTCTCCCGGTTGGCCGAGGCGATCGTGCGGAACTCGATCCCGGCCGGTTCGAAGCCGAGGGAGGCCGCCATCATCTTGGCGATCTCGATGTCGAAGCCGGAGTAGCGGCCGGTCGCCGGGTCCTTCTCCCCCATGTAGGGCTGGTCCTCCTTGGCGCCGACGACGAGCCGGCCGCGCTTCTTCGCCCGGTTCCAGGTGCTCGAGTCGGGCAGCGTGAAGCCCGACTGAACCTGGTAGACGGGGAGTTGCTCGGGCTGCGGCCCCTTGACGGGCGGGCTGCCCTCCCGGCCGCAGCCGCCGAGCACCGCGGTGACGGCGAGCAGCAGGGCGAGCGCGGGCAGGGTCCTGTGCGTACGCTGCATGGATACCGCCCCGCTCAGTGCTTGAGGATCTTGGACAGGAAGTCCTTGGCGCGATCGCTGCGCGGACTCGTGAAGAACTCCTCGGGCGTGCGGTCCTCGACGATGCGCCCGTCGGCCATGAAGACGACCCGGTTGGCCGCGGAGCGGGCGAAGCCCATCTCGTGGGTGACGACGACCATCGTCATTCCCTCCTGGGCCAGTTGCTGCATGACCTCCAGGACCTCGTTGATCATCTCGGGGTCGAGGGCCGAGGTCGGCTCGTCGAAGAGGAGGGCCTTGGGGTCCATGGCGAGCGCGCGGGCGATGGCCACGCGCTGCTGCTGGCCGCCGGAGAGCTGGGCCGGGTACTTCTCGGCGTGCGCGGCGAGGCCGACCCGGTCGAGGAGCTCGCGCGAACGCCGTTCGGCGTCCTCCCTCTTGCGCTTGCGGACCTTGATCTGCGCGAGGGAGACGTTGGCGAGGACGGTCTTGTGCGCGAAGAGGTTGAAGGACTGGAAGACCATGCCGACCTCGGCCCGCAGCCGGGCGAGCGCCTTGCCCTCGTCGGGGAGGGGCAGCCCGTCGATGACGATCTCGCCCGACTCCACGCGCTCCAGCCGGTTCATCGCCCGGCAGAGGGTGGACTTGCCGGAGCCGGAGGGTCCGATGACGACGACCACCTCGCCACGGCCGACGGTGAGGTCCACGTCCTGGAGGACGTGCAGCGCGCCGTAGTGCTTGTTGACGCCACGCAGTTCGATCAGCGGATCGACGACGGCCATACGCTGCCCTGCCCCATTTCTCAGCGGTGTCGCGGTCTGCGCAAACTATCCACCAGAAAAAGGGACTTCACGGCCGACACGCATGAAACCGAAATAAGCCGTATTTACTGCAAAAGGGTGGCGGAGAGGGTCGGGCGAGGAGGGGGCGAAGCGGGCGGCCGGTCAGTACTCGGCGGCCTCCGCGTACACCTGGTACAGCTCCGGCGCACCCGTCATCGCCCAGTCCAGACCGGCCTCGACGACCTGGATCTCCCGGCCGGAGACGAGCCGCACCACGGGGCCGCCGCCGGGCCACACCTGCCAGCGGGCCCCGGGGACGTTCCGCACGATCACGGTGCCGAGGTAGAGACCGGCGTCGTTGCCGATCCAGGGAAGCTCCTCCGGATCGTCGCGCCAGCGGGGCGGCAGCTGGTCCAGCTCCTGGAGGGAGCGCGGGCTGTCGTCGAGCGTCACGCCGGCCTCCTCGACACGGGCGCGGAGCAGCTCGCACTCGGAGAGCAGCTCGCCCACTCCCTCGGGGTCACGGTCGAAGGCCGTGGCCAGCGGCGCTTCGTCGTCGCCGTCGCCGTCGGGCCCATGGCGCTTGCGCCAGCTGTCCAGAAACGGGATGTTCATCCGAACAGCGTCGCACCGTCACCCGCGGGTCGACCACCCGGCGCGCGGAGATCATCTCGGCCTGCCGGGTCACACCGCCGGACGTCCCGGACAGGCCCCCCGGCCTGCTCTTCGGGCAGACGACGCTACTTTCGAAACACGCCCTAGACGTCGAGGTCGACGACGACGGGCGCGTGGTCCGACGCCCCCTTGCCCTTGCGCTCCTCGCGGTCCACGTAGCTGTCCGAGACCGCCTCGGCGAAGGGCTTGTTGCCGTAGACCAGGTCGATGCGCATGCCCTTGTTCTTCGGGAAGCGGAGCTGGCGGTAGTCCCAGTAGGTGTAGGGGTGGTCGTACTTGAGGGGGCGCGGGACCACGTCGGAGAGTCCGGCCTCGCGCAGGCCCGCGAGGGCGGCCCGCTCCGGCTCCGTGACGTGCGTGGCGCCCTCGAACGCGGCGATGTCCCACACGTCCTCGTCGGCCGGGGCGATGTTGTAGTCGCCGAGGACTGCGAAGGGGCGCTCCCCCGCCGCGTCGTCCGCGACGGCCGTCTTGAGCGCTTCCAGCCAGCGCAGCTTGTACGCGTAGTGCTCGTGGACGACCTCGCGGCCGTTCGGCACGTAGACCGACCAGACGCGGACCGGGCCGCAGGTCGCGGAGATGGACCGCGGCTCCTGCACGCCCTCGTACTCGGGGCCGCCGGGCAGGCCCGTGACCACGTCCGCGAGGCCGACCCGGGAGACCAGCGCCACGCCGTTCCACCGGCCCGTGGCGTTGACCACCGACTCGTACCCCAGCGCGCGCAGCTCCTCGGTGGGGAACTGCTCGGCGGTGCACTTGGTCTCCTGGATGCACAGCACGTCGGTGCCGGTGCTCTCCAGCCAGGCCAGGAGGCGGGGCAGCCGGGCGGTGATCGAATTGACGTTCCAGGTGGCGATGCGCATGAGCGCAAGCCTACTGGCGGGGTGTGACAGTCGGCGGATTCAGAGCTCGGCGGAGGCGCCGGGGGCGAGGCGGGAGTGGTCGGTGCCGCCGAGGGCGCCGATCTGGCTGTCGTAGATCGGCCGGGCGAGGTCGGTGAGGAGGGCGTCGTGGATGTCGTACGCACGGCGCGGGCGCACCTCGCGGACGTAGTCGATGACCTCGGAGATCTTGTTCCAGGGGGCCATGACCGGCAGCAGCAGCGTGTCGACGGGCCGGTCGGGGACGGTGAGGGCGTCGCCGGGGTGGAAGACGGCGCCGTCGACGAGGTAGCCGACGTTGGTGATGCGCGGGATGTCGGGGTGGATCACGGCGTGCAGCTCGCCGTGCACCTGGACGTCGAAGCCGGCGGCGGTGAAGGTGTCGCCGTGGCCGACGGTGTGCACACGGCCGGGGAAGGCCGCCGAGAGCCGGTCGGCCACGCTCCGCAGCGTCCAGATCTCGGCGGCCGGGTTTCCCTCGAGGGCGGCCCGCAGCCGGCTCTCGTCGAAGTGGTCCGGGTGCTCGTGGGTGACGAGCAGGGCGTCCGCCCCGAGGACCGCGTCCTCCTCGGTGAACATCCCCGGGTCGAGGACGAGCGTCCGCCCGTCCTTCTCCAGCCGGACGCAGGCGTGGGACTTCTTCGTCAGCTTCACGCGGCCAGGTTACGCGGGAGGTGTCGTCTCCTCCCGGATGACGCGGGTGACCACGCGCAGGGCGGTCTCGGCTGCCGGGAAGCCGCAGTACACGGCGGTGTGTAGCACGATCTCGCGGAGCTCGTCGGGCGACAGGCCGTTGCGGAGGGCGGCCCTGGTGTGGTCGGCGAGCGCGTCGTGGTGGCCGCCGGCGACGAGGGCCGTGAGGGTGACGACGCTGCGGGTGCGCCGGTCGAGGCCCTCGCGGCTCCAGACCTCGCCCCAGGCGTACCGGGTGACGAGCTCCTGGAAGGCGCTGTCGGGATCCTCGGCGAGGGCCTGGTCGACATGGGCGTCGCCGAGGACCTCGCGGCGCAGGCCGAGACCCGTCTCGTACGGGTCGGGGCGCCCGGCCTCGGCGGGCTCGGCGGCCGGGGCCACCGGGGCGGGCTCGGCCGCGGGGGCCTGCGCTGTGGGGAGCGGCGGCACGGCCATGATGCCGCCGGTCTCCTGGGCGGTCCCCGCGAAGTGCTCGGCAAGCAGGTCGGTGACGGCCGCGGGCTGCTCGACGGGCGCGAGGTGCGAAGCGCCGGGGACGACTGCGAGCCGGGCGTCGGCGATCCCCGCGACCAGCGTGCGCGCCTCGGCGGGGCCGGTCACCTGGTCCTCGGAGCCGACGAGGACGAGGACGGGGATGCCGACGCGGTCGAGCGCCTCGCGGACGTCGAAGACGGCGAGGGCCTCGCAGGCGGCGACGTAACAGGCGGGGTCGGTCGTGCGGACCATCTGGACGGCCCAGTCGACGATGGCGGGCTGCGCGCCCGCGAAGAGCGGGGTGAACCACTGCTCGGGGGCGGTGCGGGCCATCGGCTCCAGACCGTTGGTCCGGACGATGACCCCGCGCTGCCGGAACTCGTCGGCGCTGCCGAATCGCGGCGACGTCGCGACCAGCGCGAGCGAGGCGACCCGCTGGGGCGCGCGCAGCGCGAGGTCGAGCCCGACGGCGCCGCCGAGGGAGCAGCCCGCGTAGCCGAAGCGCTGGACGCCGATCGCGTCCAGCGTGGCGAGGAGCCGGTCGCCGAGCTCGGCGACGGAGGTGAAGGGCTGGGCGGGGGCGCCGCCGTGACCGGGCAGGTCGAAGCGGACGACCCGCCACTCGCGCGCGAGCTCGGGTATCTGCCGGTCCCACATGTGCCATGTGGTCCCCAGAGAGGGCCCGATGACCAGGACCGGGGCGTCCTCGTGCCCGTCGACGCGGTATTGCAGGGTGTTCGTCGGTGTCTCACTCACCCGCCAGACCCTCTCATCTCCCACGCAAGTCCCCATAGCCGGGGCACGGCTGTACGGGGCTCAGCAGGTGGAGGACGTCTCGGGCGGCAGCCCCTTCCAGGGGCCGATGCCCCGGCTTGTCCGGTCGGTCGACAGGGCATGGCCTCAAGGATCACCCTCCTTGCGGCACCCTCGTGTGTGGCGGTGTCTGTAGACGGTGCCGGAAGAGGGAAGACCGGGAAGGCGGAGAGAGGCAGTTGGAGAAGATCGAGTTCGCGGACATCGTTCACGCGTACCTCCGGACGGTGCCGCGGGCCGCCGAAGTGCTGCGGGGAATTCCGGAGCCGCAGCGATCGCATTTCACGGCCTGGCCGGCTGAGGAGACCGATCTCTTCGACTTCCTCCCGATGGCTTTGATGCGCCCGATCATGCTCCCCCATCTGGCGGATGAACAGCCCCGTCCGGAGATTCTGGCCCCCTGCTTCGCCTTCGTCGAAGGGCTGGCGCGGAATCCGGACGCGTACGTGCGGAACGCGCTGCATTTCGAGGTGTACGAGCAATTCCTGCGCAGCCGCGAGATCCTGCGCCGCGCGCGACGGTTCTGCGGCCCGGTGTCCGGTGCAGCTCTTCTCGACATGCTCAAGGAGAACTATCCGGCGACGCTTGCGCAGTTGGTCGAGTAGCAGGCAGGAACTCGCCCCTTTCCGACGTGGCGCGAGGAGAAAGCCACACCCGGCTCGAAAAAGGAAAGGACGGTCCGTCAGCGGGCGCGGGCGATGGCGCGCGGGCCGATGACGTGGTCGATCAGTCCGAACTCCAGGGCCTGCTCCGCCGTGAGGACGTGGTCCCGCTCGACGTCCTCGCGGATCCGGTCCAGGTCCCGCCGGGTGTGGTGGGCGAGCATGCCCTCCACGAGCTCACGCTGGCGCTGCACCTCGGTGGCCTCGATCACCAGGTCGGAGACCTGGCCCTGCGTGCCGTGGCTGCGCGGCTGCTGCAGGAGGATCCGGGCGCTGGGCAGGGCTGCGCGCTTGCCGGGCGTACCGGCGGCCAGGATCACGACGGCCACCGAGTTGGCCTGCCCCAGGCAGACGGTCTGGATGTCGGGCTGGACGAACTGCATAGTGTCGTGGACGGCGGTGAGCGCCGTCAGCGAACCGCCGGGTGAGTTGATGTACAGGGCGATGTCCCGGTCGGGGTCCATGGACTCCATGCACAGGAGCTGGGCCATGATGTCGTTCGCCACGACGTCGTCGACCTCGTGGCCGAGGAAGATGATGCGCTCCTCGAAGAGCTTGGCGTACGGGTCGTACTCCCTGGTGCCCTGTGATGTGCGCTCGACGAAGTGCGGCACGATGTAGCGGCTCCGCGGAGGCATGGCACCGGAGCCGGCCGGGCCGGGTGACGGTGGAGAAGTGGGCGTACTCACTGGGCGCGTCCTCCGGGTGGGGATGAGTGCGGGATCCGCCGGAAGGCGGGGAAGGGCTAACGGCGGCGGGGGCGAACGAGAGGCGGGGAGGGACTAGTGGGACGCGACCGCGCCCACGCCGGGCAGGGTGGACGTCGACTGCATGACCTCGTCGATGAGGCCGTACTCCTTGGCCTCCTGCGCGGTGAACCAGCGGTCGCGGTCCGAGTCGCGGGTGATCGTCTCGGTGCTCTGGCCGGAGTGGTGGGCGATGAGCTCGGCCATCTCCAGCTTGGTCCGCTTGAGCTGGTCCACGTAGATCTTGATGTCCGAGGCGGTGCCCGCGAATCCGGCCGAGGGCTGGTGCATCAGGATCTTGGTGTGCGGCAGCGCGAAGCGCTTGCCGGGCGCGCCCGCGGTGGGCAGGAACTGCCCCATGGAGGCGCAGAACCCCATGGCGATGGTGACGACGTCGTTCTTGATGTACTGCATCGTGTCGTACACCGCCATTCCCGCGGTGACCGAACCACCGGGGGAATTGATGTACAGATAGATGTCCCGGGTCGGGTCGGCGGCGAGCATCAGCAACTGCGCGGTGACGCGGTTCGCTATGTCGTCGTCGACTTCCTTTCCGAGAAAGACGATTCGGTCGTTGAGAAGCCGGTTGTACACGGCGTCACTGCCGGGGGCGTCATGTCCGTCGAGGCCGTAAGGCGCCATTCGATGTGATCCGAGCGGGAACTGCTGCGCGCCCATGTGATGTCACTCCTCATCCGTGCGAGGTCCCGGTGCAGCCGGGATTCATGCATTCGGTCAGCGAAGTGGGAGTGAAGACCCCCTACCTTCACTTTTGGCGAAGCTGACACGCATCCATGCCGGGAGCGGCGTGGGTGCCGAACAGTTCGCTGAGAGCGGAGGATCGAGCACAGGGTGATCAATTGGCTGGAAAGAGAGGCTATTTGCGCTGCAAGAGAAACGGTGCCCGCAGGGTTGATCGGCCATCACTACAATCCGGTCCCATGACTACGGTGACTACGCGCTCGGTCGAGTACGCGGCCGACGGCCTGACGATGGTCGGGCACCTCGCGCTCCCGGCCGGTATCGACCGCCGGCCCGCGGTGCTGCTCGGGCCAGAGGGCATGGGGCTCAGCGACGTCGAGCGCCGCAGGGCCGATGCTCTCGCCGGGCTGGGCTACGTAGTGCTGGCCTTCGACCTTCACGGCGGGCGCTATGTGGGCGACCCCGAGGAGATGCTGGCCCGTTGCCTACCACTGCTCTCCGATCCCGAGCGGATGCGGGACATCGGCCACGCGGCGCTCGACGTGCTGCGCGCCGAACCGCGCACCGACCCCGACCGGATCGCCGCCGTCGGCTACGGCACCGGGGGCGCGATCGCGCTGGAACTCGGGCGCGACGGCGTCGACCTGCGCGCGATCGGCACGGTCAACGCGCTGACCACGGGCCGGCCTGGCGAGGCGGCGCGGATCCGCTGCCCGGTGTGGGCCGGAGTCGGGTCGGAGGACCCGATCATGCCGGCCGCGCAATGGGACGCGTTCACCGCCGAGATGGAGGCCGCCGGCGTCGACTGGCGCCTCGTGGTCTACGGCGGCGCCCTGCACGCCTTCCATCATCCGCCGGTCGACCACCCCACGGTCCCCGGCGTCGGCTACCACCCGCGGCACGCGCGGCGGGCCTGGCGCGATGTCGTCGGCCTCCTGGAGGAGTGCCTGCCCGTGACGGAGTGACCACCCCCACCGGTCCCAAGACCGGCGCACGGTCCTATCGTTGCCGGATGCCTGAACACCGTATCGACCACCCGGCCGACCTCGATCTCGTACGCGAGTCCTACGACCGGGTGGCGGACAACTACGCCGACATGGTGGTGACGACGGGGATCGGCGACATCCGTCGCCACCCTTGGCACAAGGCGGCGATCGACGCCTTCGCCGACAGCGTGAGCGGGCTCGGGCCCGTTCTCGACGTCGGCTGCGGCCCGGGAACGGTGACCGGCTACCTGGCCGAGCGCGGACTCGACGTGTCCGGGGTGGACATCTCGCCCCGGATGATCGAGAACGCGCGCCGCCTGTACCCGGAGTGCCGCTTCGACGTCGCCTCCGCCACCGAACTCGACCTCGCCGAGGCCTCTCTCGGCGGCGTGCTCGGGTGGTGGTCGCTGTTCAACCTCCCCCGTGACGTCCTGCCCCAGGTCCTCGCCATGTTCGCGCGCGCCCTGAAGCCGGGCGGGCACTTCATCATGGCCACGCACGTCGGTGACGAGGACAGGAAGCGCACCGAGGCGTACGGAGGGGTGCCCGTCAGCTGGACGACGCACCAGTGGCGGCCGGAACGGATCGTGGAGCTGATCGAGCGGGCCGGACTGCACCCGGTCGCCGAACTCCGGCTCCCGCCCGAGGAGTACAGCGGGCCGGGCGTGGTCGTCATGGCCCGGCGCGCGGACTGAGGATCAGGCGCCGGCATCGGTACGGAGGAGACGAACTCCGCAAGTGGTGGCCGACGTCGGCTCGGTGGACGTCGACGGCGGCAGGTGGGCGCTTCAGCGGGGGACGACCCACATCGGGTTGGAGTAGAACCACAGGTCCTGCCACGGATCGACATCGCCCCGGACGTCCATGGCGGGACCGTGGGGATCGACGGCGGCGCCCCGCAGTCCCGTGGCGCCGCGCTTTCCGTCGGTCCCGCGCAGCCGTACGTACACGGGCCGGTCCAGGCGGCCGAGATCGTACGTCAGCCGCGCCGTCCGCGCGGACGTGTCCACCTCGAAGGACCGGACCACTCGGGTGCCGGGGGCGCAGAAGACGTCGGGATCGTCCGGAGCCCCGGTCACGTCACCCTGGATGACGTCCACGCGGGCCGGACTCGGGATGTCCCCGGCCGAGTTGGGGGCGGTCGCCAGGGCGAGCTCGACGACGAGTTCGACCCGGTCGCCCCGTCGCACGGTCAGCGTCCCGCCGAGGCCGACCGCCCGGTCGTCCGACCGGAGCCGTGCGTGCAGTCCGCCGAGCAGGCCGCCGTGGTCGACCCAGACCCGGCCGGCCCGGAGGCCGTCCATCACGGCCCGGTAGGAGAAGGCTTCCGCCCCGACGTGCGTACGGCTGTACTGGCCCGGCCAGTGGTCGCCGATCACGCGGTTCGGCTCTCCGCCGTGGACGGGGTCGGCGTGGCGGCCGTCGGCGGCGAAGTCGCTGCCGGGACCCCGTACCGACGTGTCGCCGAAGACGTCGTGCGCGTCGGAGTTCACGGTGATCCACCAGGGCCGGCCCTCGGCGAGCAGGCTGTCCCACAGCCCGCCCACGGTCGCGGTCATCCAGTCGAACCCGCCGAACGTCCGGTAACTCTCCGGAGGGTAAAGGGGGTAGGAGTCGGGTCCCGGGGTCCCACTGTAGTGGCCGCGGTACGCGCCGGGCCCGCGCGAGGCCGGCAGTCCGGCGGCCTGGTGGCCGGGCGCGCCCTCCATCCCGACGGCGACGCGCGGCTGGGCGTCGCGCCAGTTCCTGAGGTCGCGTGGCGCGTCGAGGCCCCGCCGCGAGGGGTGGTTGGCGAGGAAGAGGGCGTCCTCGACGCGCCGGTACGCCGAGGCGTCCGCCAGGAAGCCGAGTCCGGAGAGGGCGAGCGCCTTGTGGGCGTCGGTGACGGCGGTGGTACCCGTCACCCCGCCGTCGTACCGCGACTCGAACTCCTTGAGGACGGCGACCTCGTCACGCCCGGGATGGACGAAGACCGTGGCGTGTTCCGCGGCCGGGACGTTCCATTCCAGGCCCTGGAAGACCAGCGTGTCCGGATGGGCCTCGCGGGCCCGGAGGATGTCCGGATTCACCTTGTCCACACCGAGCTTGACGTGGGTGACGCCGCCGTGGTCGGTGATGACGATCCAGCGCAGGCCGTGCGCCCGGGCCTGGCGTACCTGGTCGATGACCCGGTACTTCCCGTCGCCGCTGTACTGCGTGTGGACGTGATGGTCCCCCGCCAGCCACAAGTACCCCATCGCGCCTGTCCCCTTCCCCCCGGAGTGGAGTCCCGAAGCATATCCAGCGGGACGCGCCTCGGCCCGGGCTTCGCCGGGAGCCGGTGTTCGTCAGGGGCTGGTGGCGGAGACGGCGTAGACGCGGGGGAACGCCGGGTCCGTGAGGTCGACCGTGATGTCGGTGTTCGGGCGCGGTTCCTCGCGCTTGACCGTGGTGCCCGCCCAGGCCATGCCGTCGGCGAAGGCCCAGCCGGCGATCTCGGCGTCGCGGTCGCCGACGGTGATCCGCCCGTTGGTGAGCCGCGCGCGGGAGGTGCCGGAGTCGGCGAGGAAGGTGTCGAGGCCGTAGGCGTCCGTCGTGAACTGGACGTAGAGGCGGCTGGTCTTCCAGTTGCTGGTCTCGTAGTAGGCGACGTCCCAGGCTCCGGCCGGGATCGGGACCTCGAAGACCCGGCGCTTCATCTTGGAGGGCGGGTTGGTCTGGAGGCCGGCCGCGGACGACTCGCGTTCCTTGTCGCGGCCGCTGTCGCGGCTCTGGCCCGCGGAGACGACAAGGTAGCCGGCCGGGATGCCGACGAGCAGCACGATGATGACGGCCGTGAGCCAGCGGCGGCGGATCATGTGCCGGCGCTCCTCCGGCAGCTTTCCGTGCGACGAGTGGGGCGGGCGGGGCGGTGATGACGGGTGGGGCGGGGTCATGAAGAAGGGTCCTCGGGTGTACGGGGAGCCCGGGCCGACGTGCCGCTGCGGAGGGCCTGGGCATAGCGCTCGTACCGTTCGTACCGCTCGACGCGGCGCCGGTTGGCGCGGCGGAAGCGGCGGGCGACGAGCCGGGCGAGGTCGGCGGCGCCGACCATCCCGGCCTCGGGGCCGAGCTGGGCGCGGGTGATGCGGGCCTCGGGGCGGTAGCCGCGGCCGGTGAGGTGCCGGCGGAAGGCGTCGCGGGCGGGGCCGATGAGGAGGTCGTCGGCGGCGGAGACGCCACCGCCGATGACGAAGCAGGAGGGGTCGAGGGCGGCGGCGAGGTTGGCGATGCCGACGCCGAGCCACTGGCCGATGTCCTGGAGCAGCTCGATGCTCATGGCGTCGCCCTCGCGGGCGAGCTCGGTGATGAGCGGTCCGGTGATGTCGGGGATGTTGCCCTTGACCCGCTCGATGATCTCGTACGCGACCGGGGAGTCGGCGGCGGCCAGCTCGCGGGCCTCGCGGACGAGGGCGTTGCCCGAGCTGTACTGCTCCCAGCAGCCGCGGTTGCCGCAGGGGCAGCGGTGGCCGCCGGGCACGACCTGCATGTGCCCGAACTCTCCGGCGACGCCGTACTTGCCGCGCTTGACCTGGCCGTCCTCCAGGATCGCGCCGCCGATGCCCGTACCGAGGGTGATCATGACGAGGTGGTCCTCGCCGCGTCCGGCACCGAAGCGCCATTCGGCCCAGGCGGCGGTGTTCGCGTCGTTGTCGACCATGACGGGGACGGCGAGCCGGCCCTGGAGGGCGTCCCGGAGGGGTTCGTTGCGCCAGGCGAGGTGCGGGGCGAAGAGGACCCGGGCCCGGTCGGCGTCGACCCAGCCGGCCGCGCCGATGCCGACGGCGTGCACGTCGTGCCGGTCGGCGAGGTCGAGGACGAGCTCGACGATGGTGTCCTCGACGACCTTGGGGCTCTTGGACTTGTCCGGGGTCTCGGTCCGGATCTTCTCCAGGATGTTGCCGTCCGCGTCGACGACCCCGGCCATCACCTTCGTACCGCCGATGTCGATGCCGACGGTCGGTACGCGGGGCGCCGTCAGGTGGGAGCGCCGCTCCCGGGTCCCGACGGTCCGCAGCACGGTGCCCCGGGCGGATCCCCGGTGGGTGAGGTCGCGGTAGGTACTCATCGGTTCCGATTCTGCCAGGTGGGGTGTGAAGCGGCCGTTACGTCGCGGACGGGCGTTCCAGCTCGTGGCGGAGGTCCTCCAGCTCGGTGCCGCCGGCCATCTGGCGGGTCAACTCGTCGAGGGAGATGGAGTCCTTGGTGTGGCTGCCGGCCATCACGCCCCGCTTGAGCAGGACGAACCGGTCGCCGACGAGGTAGGCGTGGTGGGGGTTGTGGGTGATGAGGACCACGCCGAGGCCCTGGTCACGGGCGGCGGCCACGTACTTCAGGACGACCCCGGACTGCTTGACGCCGAGCGCGGCGGTCGGCTCGTCGAGGACGAGGACCTTGGCGCCGAAGTGGACGGCGCGGGCGATGGCCACGCACTGGCGCTCGCCGCCGGAGAGGGTGCCGATGGGCTGGTCGACGTCGCGCAGGTCGATGCCCATGCGGAGCAGCGCCTCGCGGGTGGTGGTCCGCATGAGGTCGACGTCGAGCCGCTTGAAGGGTCCCGAGCCCTTGGTGGGCTCGGAGCCGAGGAAGAAGTTCCGCCAGACCGGCATGAGGGGGACGACGGCGAGGTCCTGGTAGACGGTGGCGATGCCCCGGTCGAGGGCGTCGCGCGGGTTGGCGAGGGTCACCTCCTCGCCGTCGACGCGGAAGGTGCCGGCGTCGTGCCGGTGGAGTCCGGCGACGATCTTGATGAGGGTGGACTTGCCGGCGCCGTTGTCGCCGAGGACGCAGGTGATCTCGCCCGCGCGGACCTCCAGGGAGACCCCTTCGAGGGCGCGGATGTTGCCGTAGTACTTGCTGACGTCGGCCAGCTCGACGAGGGAGGTCTGTTCCGCGGTCGTCACTTGGTGGCCTCCACACGCTTGCGGATCCAGGCGTTCAGCAGGGTCGCCAGGAGGAGCATCGCCCCCAGGAAGAACTTGAACCAGTCGGGGTTCCACTCGGCGTACACGATGCCCTTGCTGGTCATACCGAAGATGAGGGCGCCGACCGCCGAGCCGATGGCGGAGCCGTATCCGCCGGTGATCAGACAGCCGCCGATGACGGCCGCGATGATGTAGATCAGCTCGTTCCCGACGCCCTCGCCCGACTGGACGACGTCGAAGGAGAAGAGCAGGTGCTGGCCGGAGATCCAGGCGCAGAAGGCCACGCCCATGTAGAGGCCGATCTTCGTCCGGTAGACCGGGACGCCGACGGCGCGGGCGGCGTCGGCGCCGCCGCCGACCGCGAAGATCCAGTTGCCGAAGCGGGTGCGCAGCAGGATCCAGGTGGCGAGGGCGACGAGGCCGAGCCACCACAGGATGGTGACCTTGAGCTCGACGCCGCCGACGGTGACCTGGGAGGCGAAGAGCTTACGGGCGGAGGGGAAGCCCTCCATGTCGGCGATGGTCTTGGTGGAGACGGTGCCGCTGATCAGCTTGGTGAGGCCGAGGTTCAGACCGGTCAGCATGAGGAAGGTGCCGAGCGTGATGATGAAGCTGGGCAGCTTGGTGCGGGTCAGCATGAAGCCGTTGAAGGCGCCGATCGCGAGGGTGACGAGCAGCGAGACGCCGACGCCGACCCAGACGTTCGCCGTCAGCTGGTAGCTGACCATCGACGAGACGAGCGCGGAGCTGGTGACCATGACGCCGGCGGAGAGGTCGAACTCGCCGCCGATCATCAGCATCGCGACCGGGACCGCCATGATGCCGATGGTGGAGGCCGCGTACAGCACCGTGCCCAGGCTCGCGGCGCGCAGGAAGCTGTCGGCGGCGACGGAGAAGAAGACGAAGACGGCGATCGCGCCGACGACCGAGCCGAGCTCGGGGCGGGCGAGGAGCTTCTTCAGCGGGCTGGTGCGCAGGAGCCGTTCGTCGACGTGGTCGACGCCGTCGGACGGTGGGGCGGTGGAGCTCATCGGGTACCCCGCTCCGCGTACTGCTTGAGCGCGCCCGCCTGGTCCTTGGTGATGATCTGGGGGCCGGTGAGGACGGGCTTGCCGCCGCCGAGGACGTCGGCGTTGTAGCGGTAGAGCCAGAGGAGGTCGACGGCCTCGTACCCCTGGAGGTAGGGCTGCTGGTCGACCGCGAAGCCCAGCGTGCCGGCCTCCAGGGCGGTGGCGACCTTGGCGTTGAGGTCGAAGGTGTCGATCTCGGCCGTGCTGCCGGCGCTCTTCGCGGCCTGGACGGCGGCGTCGGCGAAGGGGGCGCCGAGGGTGACGACGGCGTCGATGGCCTTGTCGGACTGGAGCTTGGCCTCGATGGAGGCCTTCACGTCGGGCATGTTGGTGCCGTCGACGTAGAGGTTCACGAGCTCGCCGCCGAAGGTCTTCTTCGCTCCGGCGCAGCGCTGCTCGTGGCCGATGTTGCCCTGCTCGTGCAGGACGCAGAGGGCCTTCTTCTTGGCGCGCTTGTCGAGCTCGTCGCCGACGGCCTCACCGGCGACGGTCTCGTCCTGCCCGATGTGGGTGAGGGCGCCGAAGGCCTTGGACTGCTCGGCGCCCGAGTTCACGGTGATCACCGGGATGCCGGCCTTGACGGCCTTCTCGACGGCGGCCTTCATCGCGTCGGGCTTGGCGAGGGTGACGATCAGGCCGTCGACGCCCTTGGCGATGTACGAGTCGATGAGCTGGGCCTGCTGCTGCGCCTCGTCGCTGTGGGCGTAGAGGAAGTTGATGTTGTCCTTGACGGCGGCCTGCTTGGCGCCGTTCTGGACGATGTCCCAGAAGGTGTCGCCGTCACCGGAGTGGGTCACCATGGCGAAGGTCCAGCGGGGGGTGTCGACGGCCGCCCTGCCCTGTGCCGCCGCGGCCTTGCGGGCGTCCTCCGCCCGCTTTCCGCCGGTGCTGCTGCACCCCGCCAGCGCTCCTGTGAGCGCGAGCGCGAGCACGGCGCCGATGGCGGCCCGTACCCCTCCTGTCCGAAGCCTGGTCACGAGGCCGTGCCCTCCTTTGTGTCCTTCTGCGTGCATTGCAGTATCGGTCATGCGGGTCGTGGCACTTGTCAGCGGGGCCTGTGTGGTCTCAGGGGCGGACCATCAGCTGGAGCTCGAAGGAGTAGCGGGCGGCCCGGTAGAGGTGCGAGCCGTACTCGACGGCCCGGCCCGTGTCGTCGTAGGTGGTGCGTTCCATCGTGAGCAGCGGCGCTCCCTCCCGCTCGTCGAGGAGCGCGGCCTCCTCCGGGGTCGCGGCGCGGGCGCCGATGGACTGGCGTGCGCTGTGCAGGGTGAGCGCGGCGGAGCGGAGCATCCGGTAGAGGCCGGTGGACTCCAGGCGCCCGGTGTCGGGCTCGTCCGGCGCCAGGAGTCCGGCGGGCAGGTGGTTGCGCAGGTACGCCATGGGCTCGCCGTACGCGGTGCGCAGCCGCTCCAGGTAGTGGACGTCGCTGCCCTCGGGTACGCCGAGGGCGGCCGCGACCGGTGCGGTGGCGGGTTCGAGGCGGTTGGCGAGGACCCTGGTGGCGGGGCGGCGGCCCGCGGCCTCCAGGTCGTCGTAGAGGCTGCTGAGCTCCAGCGGGCGGCGGACCCTGCTGTGCACGACCTGGGTGCCGACGCCCCGGCGGCGGACCAGGAGGCCCTTGTCGACGAGGGACTGGATGGCCTGGCGGACGGTGGGGCGGGAGAGGCCGAGGCGGGTGGCGAGTTCGATCTCGTTGCCGAGGAGGGTGCCAGGGGGCAGCGTCCCGTTCTCCACCGCTCCCTCCAGCTGCCGGGCGAGCTGGAAGTAGAGCGGGACCGGGCTGGTGCGGTCCACGGAGAGCGGGGGCAGGGGCGAGCCGGACTGCTTGGACACGGGGGGAGCGTAACCGGGCGCGCCGATGACCGGAAGCCGATGGCGGGCAGCGGATGGCGGGACGTCGTGACGTCCTGTTGTCCTGACAAATCCTTGACACCGGGGTCGTACGGCTCCACGGTGGGGCCATGCGCATCGGACTCATCGGTACGGGACGGATCGGGAGCTTCCACGCGGGGGTACTGGCCCGCCACCCGGAGGTCGAGTCGCTGGTCGTGGCGGACGCGGACGCGGCCCGGGCGGCCGGGGTCGCGGGGGCCCTCGGGGCGGAGGCGGCGCCCGATGTGGCGGCACTGCTCGGGCACGCCCTGGACGCGGTGGTGATCGCCTCGGCGACGGCCGCGCACGCGGAGCTGATCGCCCGCGCCGCCGGGGCCGGACTGCCGGTCTTCTGCGAGAAGCCGATCGCCCTGGACGTGCCCGGCACGCGGGTGGCGCTGCGGGCCGTGGCGGAGGCGGGCACCGAGCTCCAGCTCGGGTTCATGCGCCGCTTCGACGCGGGGTACGGGGCGGCGCGCGAGGCTGTGCGGTCGGGGCGGCTCGGCCGGCTGCACACCGTACGGGCGGCGACGTCCGACCCGGAGCCGCCGCCCGCCGCGTATCTGCCGCTCTCGGGCGGGCTCTTCCGGGACTGTCTGGTGCACGACTTCGACATCGTGCGGTGGGTGACCGGCCGCGAGGTCGTCGAGGTGTACGCGACGGGCTCGGACGCGGGTCCCGTGATGTTCCGGGAGGCGGGGGACGTGGACACGGCCGCCGCGCTCCTCACCCTGGACGACGGCACGCTGGTGACGGTGACCGGGACCCGGTGCAACGGCGCCGGGTACGACGTACGGATGGAGCTGGCGGGCGAGCGGGACCAGATCGCGGTGGGCCTGGACGACCGGACCCCGCTCACCTCGGTGGAACCGCAGGGCCCGGCGGCGCAGGGGAAGCCCTGGCAGGGGTTCCTGGAGCGGTTCGGCCCCGCGTACGAGGCCGAGCTCGACGCCTTCGTCCGGCTGGTGCGCGGCGAGGCGGCCAACGCGTGCGACGGCGCCGAGGCCCTGGCGGCACTCCGGATCGCCGAGGCGTGCGAGCGGTCGCGCCGGGAGCGCCGTCCGGTGCGGGTGGACGACGCCACCGGCTAGCCGGGCGGCGTCACGGGCGGGCGGCCGCCTTCAGGGGTTCGCCGAGCGGACCGTGCCCTGGGCCAGGGCGCACAGCGTCTCGGCGCCGTCCGCGTCGACGGTCAGCAGCTCGCAGCGGACCACCGCCTGTCGGCGGCCCGCGTGGAGGACGTCCGCGCGGGCGCGCAGGGTGCCGCCGGCGGCGGGCCTGACGTAGTCGATGGAATAACCGGCGGTCAGGACGGCGGGGCCGAGGACCGTGCCCGCGGCGAAGGTGATCGCGTTGTCGGCGGCGTACGAGAGGACTCCGCCGTGCGCGAATCCGTTCTGCTGCCGCAGGTCTTCCCTGATCGCCAGCTCCAGGGTGGCGCCCCCGTCGCCGAAGGCGGTGACGGTGGCTCCGAGGAGGCGGCTGAACGGCTGGGCGTCCAGCACCTTCCGGGCGAGGGCGAGGCCGGGTTCGTCGATGTCGGTCATCCGGTCAGCCTATGCAGGGCCTGATCCGGAAGACAGGTGCCTATGCGCCGTCCTCCTCGTCGAGGAGGCCCGCTTCGTGGACGAGCAGGGCGATCTGGACGCGGTTGTTGAGGCCGAGCTTGGCGAGGACGCGCGAGACGTGGGTCTTGACGGTCGGCACGCTCATGTAGAGCTCGGCGGCGATCTCGGCGTTGGAGTGGCCGCGGCCGACGGCGACGGCCACCTCCCTTTCGCGTTCGGCCAGTTCGGCGAGGCGCGCGGTGACCGCGGCGCGCCGCGACTCCTCCCGCGGTTCCGGCCGGTGCTGCCGGTCCGGCTCCTCCGCGACATGGGTCATCAGCTGGCGGGTGACGGCCGGCGAGAGGACCGGGTCACCGGCGGCGACCCGGCGGACGGCGGCGACGATCTCGGCGGGCGGGGTGTCCTTGAGGACGAAACCGGCGGCACCCGCCCGCAGGGCGCGCAGCACCTGCTCGTCGGCGTGGAAGGTGGTGAGGACGACGACCTCGGGGGCGCCGGGGAGCCCGCGGAGGCGTTCGGTGGCGGTGAGTCCGTCGACGTGGGGCATGCGGATGTCCATGAGGACGACGTCCGGGACGAGGCGGTCGACGAGCTCGGGGACCTCGCGGCCGTCGGCGCCCTCGCCGACGATCTCCAGGTCCTCGGCGCCGCCGAGCATGAGGGTGAGGCCCGCGCGGACCAGGGGGTCGTCGTCGACGATCAGCAGCCGGATGGTCATGCGGGCCACGGTAGCCAGGCGTGCAGGGCGAACCCGCCGTCGGGGGTCGGTCCGTGCTCCATCCGGCCGCCGGCGAGGACGGCGCGCTCGGTGAGCCCGATGAGGCCCTGGCCGGAGCCGGGGACGTGCGGGACGGGGCCGGCGGGGGGCGGGTTGTGGACGGTGACGGTGAGGCCCTCGCCGGGACGGCCGCTGACGGTGACGGTGACCTTGGTGCCAGGGGCGTGCTTGCGGGCGTTGGTCAGGCCCTCCTGGGCGATGCGGTAGGCGGTGCGGCCGGTGGAGACGGGGACGGTGAGGACGGCGGGCGGGTCCTCGGGGGCGCCGGAGGGCGCGTCCTCGGGGGTGCCGGCGTCGCCCTTCGCGGCCTTCCCCTGCTGGACGTCGAGCTCCAGGACGACGTCGGCGCCGGCCTCGCGGGACTCGGCGACGAGCGCGTCCAGGGTGGCGAGGGTCGGCTGGGGCCGGTCGCCGCCGCCGTTCTCCCCCGGCGCCCGCAGGACGCCGATGATCTCGCGCAGGTCCTCAAGGGCCTCGTGGGCGCTGTCGCGGATGACGCCGGCGGCGCGGGCGATCTGCTCGGGCGGGGCGTCCGGCCGGAACTCCAGGGCGCCCGCGTGGACGCTGAGCAGGGTCAGCCGGTGGGCGAGGACGTCGTGCATCTCCCGGGCGATGGACTCGCGCGCGAGCCGCTGGGCCTGGGCGGCGCGGAGTTCCGCCTCGGCCTCGGCACGGCGGGCGCGCTCGCGGAGGGCTTCGACGAGCTGGCGGCGGGAGCGGACGAGCATGCCCCAGGCGGTGACCAGCAGGATGAGGACGAAGCCGAGGACGATCGCGATCCCGGCTTTGAGGGTGGGGTCGGGGCGGACGAAGACCTGGACGGTGGAGGCGGCGACGGCGAGCGCCCCGATCCAGGCGACCTCGCGGAAGGGGCGGCGTACGGCGACGCTGAAGAGGCTCGCGAGGACGGCTCCGCCGGCGACCGGGACGACGACGCTGACCAGAGAGAGGGCGACGGCGAGCCCGACGGGCCACCGGCGGCGCAGCCAGAGGGCGCAGCAGGCGGCGGCGCCGGCGAGCTGGTCGAAGAGGACGACGGGCTCGCTGCTGTACTGCGCGCTGCTGTCGGCGGCGACGAGGCCGACGAGGGCCGCGAGGAGGAAGAGCGAGGTGTCGACGATCCAGTCGCGGACGGTACGGCGGGGCCTGGCCGCGCCGCTCTCGCCCGGTTCGACCAGGTGGGAGGGGAGCAGCCGACGCTGCCGGTCCGTACGGGTCATATCGGCAATGTACGCAGCTCGGAGCGGTGCGCGGGTGAGGAACGTGCCCCGCCGCTACCGAAGTCGCCCAGGTCGATACTTTGGTCGCGGTGGCCGGGGACCGGAGTCGGACGCGGCCCGGGCCGCCGCCCGCTCATGATCACGTCATGAAGAGATTCCTGGAGGTCGCCGGTTTCCTGCTCGTCGTGTTCGGGGTCTGCGGGGTGATCCGCGAGCTGACCGACGGCTGGTTCCGGCTGATGGGGCTGACCCGGTTCCTGACCGACAACGTGTGGTTCCTGGAGGGCCGGGAGCTGTTCGTCAACATCGTGGTCGCCGTTCTCGGCCTGGTCCTCATGATCGTGTCGGACCGGGTGCCGAAGTCGTCCTGAGGACGGGTCGCCGGGGGTGGGTCGGAGTCAGGCGCTCGCCCTGTCGAGCCGGGTCACCTCGGCGAGATGCTCGGCCATGCGGTGCGAGACCGAGCCGCTGGTGTAGAGAACGGCGCCGACGACGGCGAGGGGGACGGATCCCCCGAGCAGCGCGAGGAGTTCGGGCCAGTCGCGCTCGTTGACGCAGGGGCTGTCACCGTTGTGGAGGTTCTCGCTGGTGAACCGGGAGGTGCACTCGCGGCTGGACTCGCCGGTCTCGTAGGGCGTGAAGAGGAGCACCGCGAGCCAGACCCAGACCAGGCTCGCGAGGGCGAGCAGTCCGAGGCCCCAGCCCTGGGTGCGCCGGGCGCGGGCGCGGAAGTCGTTGTCATAGGCGATCGAGCGCATTGTCGAAGAACCTACCGCGCGCCCTCGTCGGCCGTTCGGCGGCCCCAAGTGGTGCCCGCGAGGACGAGGAGCGCGCCCGCGAGGCCGAGGACTCCGGGGCGGTCGCCGGCGAGGGCGATGCCGGCGGCGGCGGCCCAGAGCGGCTCCGTACCGAGGAGGAGGCTGACCCGTGACGGGGAGCTGCGACGGACCGCCCACATCTGCACGAAGAAGGCGAAGAGCGTGCAGAAGACGGAGAGGAAGACCAGCCCGGCCCACTCGCGGGCGCCGAAGTCGAGGGCCGTGGCCCAGGGCGAGGCGCCCGTGCCGGGGAAGGCCGCGATGACGGCGAAGACGGCGACGGCGGAGCCGAGCTGGACGGTGGTGAGGGAGAGCGAGTCGGCCGACCGGACGGCCTTGATCCGGGACATGGCCAGGACGTGGACGGTACGGGCGACGGCGGCGAGCAGCATGAGGAGGTCGCCGAGGGAGGGGGCGGTGAAGCCGCCGCCCTGGGTGAGCAGGACGACGCCCCCGACGGAGAGCGCGGCGGCGGCGAGGAAGGCGCGGGGCGGCCGGACGCGGGTGACGGCGGCCTCGGCGAGCGGGGTGAGGATCATGGTGAGGCTGATGATCAGGCCCGCGTTGGTGGCGGAGGTGTGGACGACGCCGTACGTCTCCAGGAGGAAGATCCCGCTGAGGATCAGCCCGAGGACGGCGGCGCCGCGCCACTGGGGTGCGGTGAGCGCGCGGAGCTTGCGCCACCCGGCGACGACGAGGACGGGCAGCACCACCGCGAAGCGCAGCACGAGGACCGCGATGACGGTGTGGGTGGTCGTGATGCCCTTGGCCGCGAGGTAGCTGGCGCCCCAGACGACGGCGACCAGCAGGACGGGCAGATCGGTGAGCCAGGCGCGGCGCGGGGCGCCGAGGGACACGGGTGCGGCGATCGAAGCGGAAACCGACATTGCGGCCGTTTCTCCAACTCTTCTGGCGGGGTGGAGACTTCGGCGGCTCGCACGCGGAGCGATCACCGTACCCGGACCGGCCGTTGGCGGCTACACCTTTTCGTGCGTCTCCCCTGGTCAGCAGCTGCCGTACGCGGGCGCCGGGTCGGCGTCCGATACCCGCCAGCGGGCGGCAGCCCCGCCGACTTTCATTGAACCCGCAACAACTAAGCACTTCTCACGGAGGTTTCGGGATGTCCACGATGAACGGCACGGCGGTTCTGGTGACGGGCGGCAGCCGCGGGATCGGCGCGGCCACGGCCGTCCGGCTGGCCGGGGAGGGCGCCGATGTCGCCTTCACCTACGTACGGGACGAGGCCGCGGCCAAGGAGGTCGCCGCGCGGATCGAGGCGGCAGGCCGCAAGGCGTTCCCCCTGCGCGCCGACGCGGCCGACGCCGGGGACGCGGCGGGCGCGGTGGAGTGGGCGGCGGACGCCCTGGGCCGGCTCGACGTCCTCGTCAACAGTGTGGGCGCCGGGGTCCTCGGCCCGCTGGAGTCGCTGACCCTGGCGGACGTGGACCGGGTCCTCGCGGTGAACGTCCGGGCGGCCTTCCTCGCCTCGCAGGCGGCGGCCGGGCACCTGCCGGAGGGCGGGCGGATCGTCACGATCGGCACCTGCATGACGCAGCGGGTGCCCGGACCCGGCGGCACGCTGTACACGACGAGCAAGTCGGCGCTGATCGGCCTGACGAAGGCGCTCGCCCGGGAGCTGGGCGGGCGCGGCATCACGGCCAACATCGTCCACCCCGGCCCGATCGACACCGACATGAACCCGGCGGACGGCCCGTACGCGGAGGGCCAGGCGGCGATGACGGCACTCGGCCGCTTCGGCACCCCGGACGAGGTGGCGGCGATGGTCGCCTTCCTCGCGGGGCCCGAGGGGCGGTACGTGACGGGGGCGGAGTTCGCGGTGGACGGCGGGCACGCGGCGTAACCCTGGAGCCGTCACCCCCGGGGCCGACGAGTGAGCCGAAGGGGCACGCCGGGGAAACATATCCGAGCGCGCGGAGCCCCCGACGGAGGAGGGGGCGAGCACGGTCGGGGATGTGAGCCCGGCTCTGGCGCCCCGGAGGCGAACCGAGCCAAGAGAAGGGGGCGCGAGGGCGCACCGTGCTGTCGGGTCGGTGCGCCCTCGCGGGCCGGGCGGGGTGTCGTACCCGCCCAGTTCAAGGGGAGGAGGGGCGGCCGTCAGCCGCTCCACTCCAAGCGGGGCGCCGTCAGCCGCTCCACTCCCAGCAGGATGCCGTCAGCCGCCCAGCTCCTGGTGGCGGGCGGTCAGTCGCGCCGCGCCGGCCTCCGTGAGGGAGCCGAAGAGGCGGAGGCGGGAGATGCCGCCGTCCGGGAAGATGTCGATCCGGATCCGGGAGCCGACCGCCGGGGTGTCAAGGACGAACCGGTGGTTGGTGTCGGGCTGGAGGCGGGTCCTGGGCAGGATCTCGGCCCAGTCCTCGGAGCCCTCGGCCGCGACCGAGAGGGCGGCCCAGCCGGCGCTGTTGCCCTTGAGGTAGGCGGTGTCGATCTCGACGGCACGGATCTCGGACTCGGCGACGAGCTGGTAGCGGATCCAGTCGTTGCCCTTGTCGCGGCGGCGGCGGGTCTCCCAGCCGTCGTCCATCTTGCGGGAGCGGCCCGGCTGGATGGTGTTGGTGGCCGGGGAGTAGAAGCGGTCGGAGGCGTCCTCGACCTGGCCGCCGTTCTCCAGCGCCGCGAGGTCGAAGGTGCCGAGGACGGCCAGCCAGCGCGGGTCCGGGGCCACCTCGCCGTACACGCGGAGGCGGGCGATGCCGCCGTCGGGGTGCTGGTTGACGCGCAGGTGCGTGAAGCGCTGCTCGACGTCGACGGCGAAGCCGTTGGCGGCGTGGCCGCCGATCGCGGTGCGCGGGACGAGCGTCGTCCACTTCACGTCGTCCGCGAGGAGCTCCTCCGGCGACGGGGAGCCGGCGACGGAGGTGGCCTGGACGGACACGGCCTGCGGGTAGTTACCGCGGAAGTGCGCGGTGTCGATGACGATGCCGCGGACGACGCCGGGGGCGCCGAGGCGGACGAGCGCCCAGTCGTGGTCGTCCTCGGTCGGGTGGGGCTGTTGGGCCGAGACGCCGCGGCGGCGGCGGGTCTCCCAGCCGTCCATGATCTTGCCCTTGTGCCCGAAGTGCTCGGGGTCGAACTCGGCGGCCTCGGGCTTCAGCATGTTCTCGCGCTCGGCGAAGAACTCGTCGTTGGCCGCGATCACACCCGCGCCGAGGCGCCGGTCGGCGAGGTCGGCGTACTGGGTGAAGGGGAAGTCGGCGGTGCGGTAGTCGGCGTACGGGTCGCCGCCGCCGTAGGGGCTCGCGTCACCGGTGAAGCCAGGTATGACGGACACGTCAGTTGTTCCTTTCGAGGAGGCGGCCGGAGGGTTCGGCGAGGGTGCCGCGGTCGACGATCCGCTCTCCGCGCAGCCAGGTGGAGGCGACGACGCCGTGCAGGGTCCTGCCCGCGTAGGCGGTGATGCGGTTGCGGTGCTGGAGCTCCGCCGGGTCGACGGTGAAGGTGGCGTCCGGGTCGATCACGGCGAAGTCGGCGTCACGGCCGGCCTCGATCGCGCCCTTGCGGGACAGGCCGGCGAGGCGGGCGGGGCCCTCGGACATCCAGCGGACGACGTCCTCCAGCGAGTGACCGCGGCGCCGGGCCTCGGTCCAGATCGCGGGCAGACCGAGCTGGAGCGAGGAGATGCCGCCCCAGGCGGAGGAGAAGTCCGAGGTCTTCAGGTCGGCGGTCGACGGGGAGTGGTCGGAGACGACGCAGTCGATCGTGCCGTCCGCGAGGCCCTGCCAGAGGGCGTCCTGGTTCGACGCCTCACGGATGGGCGGGCAGCACTTGAACTCGGTGGCGCCGTCCGGGATCTCCTCCGCGGTCAGCGTGAGGAAGTGCGGACACGACTCGACGGTGATCTTGACGCCCTCGGCCTTGGCGGCGGCGATGACCGGCAGCGCGTCCGAGGACGAGAGGTGCAGGACGTGCACGCGGGCGTTGAGCCGGCGGGCCTGGTTGATCAGGTTCTCGATCGCCGTGTTCTCGGCGTCCCGGGGGCGGGAGGCCAGGAAGTCGGCGTACGCCTCGGAGGCCTTCTGCGGCGCGGCCGCGAGGTGGTGCGGGTCCTCGGCGTGCACGATCATCAGGCCGTCGAAGCCGGAGACCTCGGCGAGCGAGTTGGCCAGCCGCTCCTGGTCGAGCTCCGGGAACTCCTCGACGCCGGACGGCGACAGGAAGCACTTGAAGCCGTAGACGCCGGCGTCGTGCAGCGGACGCAGGTCCTTGACGTTGTCGGGGAGCGCGCCGCCCCAGAAGCCGACGTCGATGTGCGCCTTCGTGCGGGCGACCTCCTGCTTGACCCGCAGGTTCTCGACGGTGGTCGTCGGCGGCAGCGAGTTGAGCGGCATGTCGAGCAGGGTCGTGATGCCGCCGGCGGCGGCCGCGCGGGTGGCGGTCCAGAAGCCCTCCCACTCGGTGCGTCCCGGGTCGTTCACGTGCACGTGGGTGTCGACGAGGCCGGGCAGGACGACGTCGTCGCCGACGTCCTCCAGTCGGGCACCGGCCGGTACCTCGGCGTCGTACGGCAGTACGGCCGCGATCGTCCCTCCGGAGACGGCGATCGACGCCGGACGCGTCCCCTCCGGGGTGATGACGCGAGTCGAGCGCAGGACCAGGTTGACGTCCACCCGTACCCCTTCTTCAAGCGATTCACAGAGAAACCGAGAAATTCAACGAACTGTTGAAGGAGTCTTCACTTCCGGACGACATGCCGTCAAGGGCACACTTCCAGCATCGGCCACCGGCGAACCCGACTTGGATGTTTCCACAAAGTGGAATGGAAATTCCGTACAGTAGAACGTAGCTCCGCACATGTGCGGCAGACCCGGACCTCGCCGGGCCCTCCCCGACACCGGACAAACACCCCCTGACCGGCCCGAACGCCGGTATCGGGGCCCGGTGCCCCGGCCGGTGGCCCGGTAGGCTGCTGACTTGCCCGCCTGCCTCGAAAGGACCGTTGCCGTGCCGACGTCCAGCGCCAGCACCACCGACGCCGCCAAGCCCGCCGCCGCGAGCGGTGGCGTCCAGTCCCTTGAGCGTGCCTTCGACCTCCTCGAGCGGATGGCCGACGCCGGGGGCGAGGTCGGGCTGAGCGAGCTCTCCGCCAGCAGCGGACTGCCGCTCCCCACCATCCACCGGCTGATGCGCACCCTCGTCGCCTGCGGCTACGTGCGCCAGCAGCCCAACCGGCGGTACGCGCTCGGCCCGCGCCTCATCCGGCTCGGCGAGTCCTCCTCCCGCCTCCTCGGCACCTGGGCCCGCCCCTACCTGGCGCGGCTCGTCGAGGAGACCGGCGAGACCGCCAACATGGCGCTGCTCGACGGGGACGAGATCGTGTACGTCGCCCAGGTGCCGTCCAAGCACTCCATGCGCATGTTCACCGAGGTCGGCCGGCGGGTCCTGCCGCACTCCACCGGAGTCGGCAAGGCGCTCCTCGCGAACACCCCGCCGGAGGAGGTGCGCGCGCTGCTCGCCCGTACGGGCATGCCGGCCGCCACCGAGAAGACCATCACCACGCCCGACGGCTTCCTCGACGCCCTCGAAGCGGTCCGCGAGACGGGGTACGCGGTCGACGACAACGAGCAGGAGATAGGAGTCCGCTGCCTCGCGGTGCCCGTCCCCGACTCCCCCACCGCGGCGGCCATCTCGATCTCCGGCCCGGCGGGCCGGGTCACCGAGGCGGCCACGGAGAAGATCGTCCCGATCCTCCAGCAGGTCGCCCGCGAACTGTCGGCGGCCCTCGCCAACACGGCGGGCAACGGCCAGGGCTGAGCGCCGGTCCACCCGGACGCAGGCACCCCCTAGGCTCGTCGCCGTGGGCGCGGACATCGACGGGGTGATCGAGGTACGGGAGCGCGGTGGCCGCTGGGCCGTCGCGCTCGGCCTGCCGGACGGTGCGCTCGGGCGTGATCGGTACGCCTGGGAGTGCCTCTTCGGCTTCGGCGGGGCCCTCCAGGTGCGGCAGGCGCTGTTCGACCGGCGGGGATGCCCGCCCGACGTCTCCGACCAGGTCCCCGGCACCTGCGAGGAGCTGCACCACGGGCACTCGTACGCCACCTGGGCCGAGGTAGCGGCCGTCGACTGGGACGCGCCGCTCACCGACGGCCCTGCCTACGACCGCGTCGGCGTATGGCGGCCGGGTCCGGACGGCGGACTCGTCCTGGACCATGTGTTCTGGACGCCGGTCGAGGTCCTCGATCGGGCGGAGGAGATCTTCGGCGAGGACCTGATGCCGCCGGAGTGGCCCGAGGGCGGCGAGGTCCACTGGAAGGGCGCCGTGTACCGCCCCGTGACCCTCACCGCCCGCATGTTCGCCCCGCCGAACGGCGACTGGGGCCCCGTCTGGACCGCGATGCGCGAACTCGCGACCACGTACGGGGACGGGAACGTCCGCGTGGTGGTCTGGTTCGGCTGACCCCGCCGGCGCCTGCCGCCCCGGTTGCGTAGCCCGGTCCCGCCGCTCGGTCCCGCGGCCCGGTCCCGCGGCCCGGTCCCGCGGCTCGGCCCCGCGGCTCGGCCCCGCCGCCCTGTCCGGGTGCCCCTCAGGCCGGGACCGAGTCGGCGAGCCTCCCGTCCTGGACCGTCACCGTGCGGTCCGCGCGGGCCAGGTGGGTCCTGTCGTGGGTCACGAGCACCGTCGCCGTACCCCGCTCGGCCGTCAGACCGGCGAGCAGGTCCATGACCGCCGCGCCCCGCTCGTGGTCCAGGGCGCTCGTCGGCTCGTCGACCAGGAGCACGGACGGCTCGTTCATGAGGGCCCGCGCGATGTTCACCCGCTGCCGCTGACCGCCCGACAGCTGGTGCGGCCGACGGTGCGCCTGGTCCGCGAGGCCCACCGCGTCGAGCAGCTCCATGGCCCGGCCGCGTACCGACTTCGGCGTACGCCCCGACAGGTGCGCCATGACCTGGAGCTGTTCCGCCGCGCTCAGCGAGGGCAGCAGGTTGGGCTGCTGGAAGACGATCCCGATGTGCTCGCGCCGCAGCGCGGCGCGGGCGGCCGGGGTCAGTGGCCCCGTGTCCGTACCGGCGACGACGACCTCTCCCCGGTCCGGGGTCACCAGGGTCGCGGCCACCGCGAGCAGGCTGGACTTGCCGGAGCCGGAGGGGCCGACGACGGCCGTGAGGGTGCCCGCGGGGACGGTCAGGGAGACGGAGTCGAGGGCGGTGAGCCGGCCGTCTCCGTCGGGGTAGGTCAGGGTGACGGCGTCGAGGACGAGGCTCATCGGGCACTCCCGAGGGCGGTGAGGGGGTCGACGGCGGTGATCCGCCGGATGGACAGGGCGGCGCCGAGCACCCCGAGCACGATGATCACGGCGGCGGGCCCGAGGACGGTGAGCGGCTCCAGGACGAAGGGCACGTTCCCGCCGCTGACCAGGGCGCCGATGCCGACCGCGAGGGCGGTGCCGAGCAGGGTGCCGGCGGTGAGCATGAGGACGGCCTGCCCGAGGGCGTCCTTGAGGAGGTACGGCGTGGAGGCGCCGAGCGCCTTGAGGACGGCGACGTCGCCGCTGCGCTGGATGGTCCAGACGGTGAAGAACGCCCCTATGACGAGCGCGGAGATCGCGAAGAGGAAGCCGCGCATCAGCTGGAGCGAGCCGTTCTCGGCCTGGTAGGACCCTATGGCGGTGAGCGCCCCGTCGACGGTGCGCGCCTCGGTCCCGGCGGCCTTGTCGCCGGCGGCCCAGTCGATCCCGCCGTCGCCGCCGCTTCCGCTGAGTGCGATGACGGTGGCCTGTTCCTGCGGGGTCGTGCCGTTGTGACCGAGCTTCTGCCAGTCGTCGAGGGAGGTCCACACCACCGGGGTGTGGCTGTACGAGGCGTCGCCGGAGACGGCCGTGACGGTGGCCTCCAGGGGGCCGAGGCGCAGCGCGTCGCCGACGCCCACGCCCAGCTCATCGGCGGCGGACTCCGAGAGGACCGCCTTGCCGGGGCCGAGCTTGGCGCTCTCCGGCGCGAGACCCGTCCCCGGCTCCGTACCGAAGGCGGAGACGGCGGCGGTGCGGTCGCCGGCGGCGGCGTTGAGCGTGCGGATGCCGAGCGGCGCGGCCTCCGTCACTCCCGGCCGGTCCGCCCACGCGTTCCACTGGTCCTCCGTCACCGTCGAGTTGGTGAAGGAGACCGACTGCCCGGACGGCGGCGCCGCGAAGGCCAGTCGGTCGGCGGGCAGGCCGGTGATCGCGGAGACGTTCTCTCGCGCGAGCCCGGCGGTCAGCCCGGACAGCAACCCCACGAGCAGGGTGATCAGCACGATCACGGTGCCCATGAGGGCGAATCGCCCCTTGGCGAATCTCAGGTCTCTCCATGCCACGAACATGCTGACCAGAGTGGTCGGAGGGGGGCCGTCCGGGCATCGCGCCACGGATGGCTCCGTAATCAACCTTTCGATTGAGTCCGGATTGTCTGTTCCCCGTCCGCCCGCTGTCTACGCTGGAGGGGACATGGACCCCTTCTCCTCCCTCCACCCCGCCCGGCGTTCCCTCACGCCCGCCCTGCGCGCACTGCGCCTCTGCCTGCATCTGCTGATGGCGGGGCTGCTCGTCCTCGCCGCGGTACGGGCCGACTCGGCCGCCGGGACGGTGATGGCGGTCGTCGTCGGCGCGGTCTACGCGGCCGGATCGTTCCTGCCGTCCGTGGCCGCCTCGCAGCGGGCCGCCGCCGTCTGGCTCGGCGTCCTGGGCGCGTCCTGGCTGGGCCTGCTCTGGCTGACGCCCGACGCGCTCTGGGTGGCCTTCCCGCTCTACTTCCTCCAGCTGCACCTGCTGCCCACGCGCTGGTCGCTGCCGGCCGTCACCCTGACGGCGGGCGCGGCGATCCTCTCGTACGTGGGACACGGCGCCGCAGTCAACCCGGGTGTCTTCATCGGGCCGCTGCTCGGCGGAGCGGTCGCGGTCGCGACCGTCCTCGGCTACCAGGCCCTGTACCGGGAGAGCGAGCGGCGGCGCCGGCTCATCGAGGAACTGATCGAGACCCGGGCGGAGCTGGCGGCGGCGGAGCGGCACGCGGGGACGCTCGCCGAACGCGAGCGGCTCGCGCGGGAGATCCACGACACGCTCGCGCAGGGCCTGTCCTCGATCCAGCTGCTGCTGCGCGCCGCCGAGCGGGCGCTGCCGCCGGGCTCCCCGGCCGCCGGTCACATCGACCGCGCACGACAGGCCGCTCAGGACAACCTCGCGGAGGCGCGGCGCTTCGTCCGGGCGCTGTCGCCGCCGGACCTGGAGCACGGTTCGCTGGCGGCGGCCCTGGAGCGGCTGTGCGAGCCGGGGGCGGGGCCGCGGGTCCGGTTCTCGGTGAGCGGTACGCCCGCCGAGCTGCCCACTCCGTACGAGGTGGCGCTGCTCCGGATCGCGCAGTCCGCGCTCGCGAACACCGTGCGGCACGCCTCGGCCTCCCGGGCCGAGATCACGCTGTCGTTCATGGACGCCTCGGTGACCCTGGACGTGGTCGACGACGGCAAGGGCTTTGATCCCGGCTCCGTACGCCAGTCCTCGGAGGGCGGCTTCGGCCTTCCGGCGATGCGCTCGCGGGCCGAGTCCCTGGGCGGCACGTTCACCGTCGAGTCGGCCCCCGGCCAGGGCACGGCGGTGGCCGTCTCCCTCCCCCTCCCCGCTGGAGTATCCGCATGACGACCATCAGGCTTCTCCTCGCCGACGACCACCCGGTGGTACGGGCGGGCCTGCGCGCGGTCCTGGACACGGAGCCGGGCTTCACCGTCGTCGGCGAGGCCGCGACGGCCGAGCGGGCCGTGGAGCTGGCCGCAGCCGGGGGCGTGGACGTGGTCCTGATGGACCTGCAGTTCGGCTCCGGGATGCACGGTTCGGAGGCGACGGCGGCGATCACGGCGCTGCCCGGCGGGCCGAAGGTGCTGGTCCTGACGACGTACGACACGGACGCGGACATCCTGGCGGCGGTGGAGGCGGGCGCCTCCGGCTACCTCCTGAAGGACGCGCCGCCGGAGGAACTGGCGGCGGCGGTACGGACGGCGGCGGCCGGCCAGTCGGCGCTCGCCCCCGCGGTGGCCCACCGGCTGATGGACCGGATGCGGACACCCGCGGAGGCGCTGACGAAGCGGGAGCTGGAGGTGCTCCAGCTGGTGGGCGAGGGCCTGTCGAACCAGCAGATCAGCAAGGCGCTGTTCCTCAGCCAGGCGACGGTGAAGTCGCACCTCGTGCACATCTTCGCGAAGCTCGGCGTGGACTCGCGGACGGCGGCGGTGGCGACGGCGACGGCCCGCCGACTGATCAGAAGGTAGGGGCCGGACCAGGGCCACGCCGGTCCTGTCAGCCCGGGTTCAGGCAGGCGGGTCAGACCACCGGACCCTGCGGTGGCGGAGGGCCGAAGAGCTCGACGGCGCCACGGACCCCGGCGAGACCCTCGGCGAGCGCGCTCACGGAGCCGAGCGAGCCCGCGATGAGCAGCAGGGAGCGGCGCAGCCGCCGTACCTCGGGGGCGCCGCTGAGCGCCATGGCGTCCAGGGCGGCGAGCTCGTCCTCGGCGATGCCGCGATCGGCGAAGTCCACGCGGTGACCCGCCAGTTCGCGCCGGAGCCGGGAAACCGCGGACCGCAGTCCGTCCACTCTGGGGTCCACGCCCTCGCCGGTCACTCGCCTCTGCCCCACGCTTCGCAACACGGTTCTCCCCCTCGCACGACACTGTGCGCAGAACACTCCGACCACACCGAACACGCCGTGCCGACCCGCCCGGCGGCGGTCGAGCGCCGGGAGCGGGGGCCAGTTAACTCCTTCGCCACCCCGGCGCGCCACCCTCCACGTCCGGAATTCAGGCGAGCGTGTGATTCCGCCTCATGAGGTATGCAGTCCCCATGACTGCCACAGAAGATCGAACCCCGCTCGTCGCCGGACTCCTGCTCGCAGCGGGGGGCGGGCGGCGGCTCGGGGGGCGGCCCAAGGCCCTTCTGTCCCATCGGGGGCGCCCGCTCGTCGAGAACGCCGTGCGCGTGCTGCGCGAGGGCGGTTGCGAGGTGGTGCACGTCGTGCTCGGCGCGGCCGCCGGGGCCGTACGGGAGCGGGCCGAGCTGCCCGGGTGCGTCCTCGTGGACAACCCGGAGTGGGCCGAGGGCATGGGCTCCTCCCTGCGCGCCGGGCTCGCCTCGCTCGCCGCGGATCCGCGCGGGGTGGACGCGGCGCTCGTGTTCCTGGTGGACCAGCCGGGGATCGGACCGGCGGCGGTGGCCCGGGTCCGTGCGGCGTATCGCTCGCGGGACTCGCTGGCGGCGGCCTCGTACGACGGGGAGCGGGGCCACCCGGTGCTGTTCGGCGCCGGGCACTGGGCGGGGATCGTGGAGGGCGCGGTCGGCGACCGGGGGGCCAGGGACTATCTGGCGGCGCACCGGGATGCGATCACGGCGGTGGACTGTTCGGATGTGGCCGAGCCCTACGACATCGACACGGAGGCGGATCTGGCCCACCTGGAGTGAGCGACCGAAAGTGAGCGACCGGGAGTGAGCGGCGCGGCACGGGCCGTGGCACGCAGCGCCATGTTGTGTCGATCCGGAGAATCTCGACATCAACAAACCATTGAACTTCCACCATGAGGAAACTAGTATCCACTGTTCAGAAGCGCCTGCTAGTCCAGAGGGCGCTCGCGGCCGTATCTCGGCGCCCGTGGCACTCCGTGCCGCCCGTGACGCCCGGCGGCCGTCTGGCACCGCCCGTGAAGTTCGCTGAAGGAAGTGACAGTTCATGTCCGCACCAGCGCCGTCCCCCCTGGCCGTCGTCGATGCCGAGCCCCTCCCGCGACAGGAGGAAGTGCTCACCGAGGCCGCACTGGCCTTCGTCGCCGAACTGCACCGGCGGTTCACTCCGCGCCGGGACGAGCTCCTCGCCCGCCGGGCGGAGCGTCGCGCCGAGATCGCCCGTACGTCCACTCTGGACTTCCTCCCGGAGACCGCCGCGATCCGCGCCGACGACTCCTGGAAGGTCGCGCCGGCCCCGGCGGCCCTGAACGACCGCCGTGTCGAGATCACCGGTCCGACCGACCGCAAGATGACGATCAACGCGCTCAACTCCGGCGCCCGCGTGTGGCTCGCCGACTTCGAGGACGCCTCCGCGCCGACCTGGGAGAACGTGATCCTCGGTCAGGTCAACCTGATCGACGCGTACAACCGGAGCATCGACTTCACGGACCCGCGCTCCGGCAAGTCGTACGCCCTCAAGCCCGCCGGCGAGCTGGCCACGGTCGTCATGCGGCCCCGCGGCTGGCACCTGGAGGAGCGTCACCTGACGTTCGACGGACGCCCGGTGCCCGGCGCGCTCGTCGACTTCGGCCTGTACTTCTTCCACAACGCCCAGCGCCTGATCGACCTCGGCAAGGGCCCGTACTTCTACCTCCCGAAGACGGAGTCGTACCTGGAGGCCCGCCTCTGGAACGACATCTTCGTCTTCGCCCAGGACTACGTCGGCATCCCGCAGGGCACCGTCCGCGCCACGGTCCTCATCGAGACCATCACGGCCGCGTACGAGATGGAGGAGATCCTCTACGAGCTCCGCGACCACGCCGCCGGCCTGAACGCGGGCCGCTGGGACTACCTCTTCTCCATCGTCAAGAACTTCCGTGACGGCGGCGCCAAGTTCGTCCTCCCGGACCGCAACGCGGTCACGATGACGGCCCCGTTCATGCGCGCGTACACCGAACTCCTCGTCCGCACCTGCCACAAGCGCGGCGCGCACGCGATCGGCGGCATGGCGGCCTTCATCCCGTCCCGCAAGGACGCCGAGGTCAACAAGGTCGCCTTCGAGAAGGTCAAGGCCGACAAGGACCGCGAGGCCGGTGACGGCTTCGACGGCTCCTGGGTCGCGCACCCGGACCTGGTCCCGATCGCGATGGCCTCCTTCGACGCCGTCCTCGGCGAGAAGCCGAACCAGAAGGACCGCCTCCGCGAGGACGTCTCCGTGGCCCCCGGCGACCTGATCGCGATCGACTCGCTCGACGCGAAGCCCACTTACGACGGCCTGGTCAGTGCCGTCCAGGTCGGCGTCCGCTACATCGAGGCGTGGCTGCGGGGCCTCGGCGCCGTCGCCATCTTCAACCTGATGGAGGACGCCGCCACGGCCGAGATCTCGCGCTCGCAGATCTGGCAGTGGATCAACGCGGGCGTCGTCTTCGAGAACGGGAAGACGGCGACGCCGGAGCTGGCCCGCGAGGTCGCCGCCGAGGAGCTCGCCGCGATCCGCGCGGAGATCGGCGAGGAGGCCTTCGCGGCCGGCAAGTGGCAGCAGGCGCACGACCTGCTCCTGCACGTCTCCCTCGACGCGGACTACGCGGACTTCCTGACCCTGCCGGCCTACGAGCAGCTGGTCGGCTGACCGCAGCAAACGAGACAGGCTGACCGGCTGCCCGCACAGCTGCCGTCACAGCCTTTTCGATCAAGGCCCCGCCCCCCGGTGTCGCACAACACCGAGAGGCGGGGCCTCGTCGTACCCCCTGTGAGGTCACAGGCGACGTGACGGAACCGAGATATGCAGCTACCTAGCGGTAACAAGCCGGGCCGTGCGAGATTCCGCCATGTCACCGGCGCCGGCGGCTGTCCCCCACATCACTGCGTACCGCATACCGCAGGAGCACAGCCATGCCTTCGTCCCCCCACCGCGCCCTGCGCGGATTCCTGGCTCTGTGTACCGCCGCCGGGCTCGCCTCCGTCGCCGTTCCGGCCGCCCACGCCTCCGTCGGCACCGGCCCCACCGCCGTCGTCGCCATGGGCGACAGCTACATCTCCGGCGAGGCCGGACGCTGGCAGGGCAACAGCCTGACCAACTCCGGCAGCCGCAACGGCACCGACCGCGCCTGGACGGGCAGCGCCTACGACCCGTCCCGGGTGTACGGCACCACCGCGGGCGGCTGTCACCGCTCGGACATCTCCGAGGTGAAGAGCGCCGGCGCGATCGCCACCTCCCTGATCAACCTCGCCTGCTCCGGCGCGACGACCGAGAACGTCGTCCGGGCCTCCCAGGGCGGCCAGGCCTACAAGGGCGAGGCCCCGCAGGCCGACCAGCTGGCCGCCGTGGCCGCCTCGCACGACGTGGAGCTCATCGCGCTCTCCATCGGCGGCAACGACCTCGGCTTCGCCGACATCATCACCACCTGCGCCACCGACTACATCGTCTGGTACTCGTACTGCCACGACGACCAGCAGGCCGAGGTCGACGCGAAGATCGACGGCGTGATGGCGGACGTCGGCCGGACGGTCGACGAGATCCGCGCCGTGATGACGGGTGCGGGATACGCCTCGTCGGACTACCGGATCGTCCTCCAGTCGTACCCCTCCCCCATCCCCCGCGCCGCCGACAACCGGTACGCGGAGAGCGGCTGGGCCCGTACCAACACCGGCGGCTGCCCCTTCTGGAACAAGGACTCCGACTGGGCGCGGGACTCCCTGGTCCCGCAGCTCGCGAACCGGCTGAAGGGGGTCGCGGCGGCCAAGGGCGTGCAGTTCATGGATCTGCGGGACGCGCTCCAGGGTCGTGAGGTCTGCGCGAAGGCGAGCAAGCAGGTCACGTCGACCGTGCCGGCGTCGGCGACGACGAGCGAGTGGGCGCGCTGGATCGACAGCCAGAGCACGCAGGGCCTCGTCCAGGAGTCGATGCACCCGAACGCCTACGGCCAGCAGGCCCTGGGCCGGTGCCTGGCCCTCGTCCACGCCCGCCCCACGGGCAACCACAGCTGCCGGAACACGGCGGGCGCGGGGGCCTCGGGGATGTATCTGACGGCGGGGTGACCCCGCGGCCCAGGGCCGATCCGACGCCCGTTGTCGGGCAGGTCCAGGGCAGGGTGATGCCTACGGCAGGGTGATGCCGAGGGGGCCGAGGACCCGGGCGGTCTCGTGGCGGTCCGCCTCGGCCATCGACCGGACCAGGGCGGCGGAACCGCCGGGCCAGGCGGCCGCCGCCGCGTCGAAGGCAGCACGGCGGGACTCCAGGGGCCCCTTCTTGCCGGGGAGTGCGTCGAGGACGTACAGCGCCCGCGCCGAGGTGGGAACCTGGAGGTGGTCCGCCGGCTCGCCCCTGGCGCGCAGGACCTCGTGGGCGTACTCCCCGACCGCGCGGTCGCTCAGGGCGCCGCGCAGGGCCTCGGCCGGTGCGGCGCCCGTCTCCAGGACGGTGAAGAGACCCCGTGCGTCGGCCTTGTCGGAGGGGTCGACGTGGGCGGTGCCGAGGGCGGCGAGCAGCTGTGACCAGGCCTCGGCACTGTCCCCGCGCGCGTGGAGCCAGTCGCCGAGGACGCGCGCGGCGGACGACGCGGGCCAGCCGGCGGCGGCGGCGACCAGGGCCGGAGCGGCCCAGTCGGCCGTCTCGGCCGCCTGGGGCGCGGCGATCCCGCGCACCCGCAGCAGATAGCGCACGACGCCCGCGCCGCGCGGGGTCAGCCCGAAGGCGTCGCCCGTGCGGAAGAGGAGCCCCGTGCCGGCGAGCCGGTCGACGACCGCGGCGAGGTCGCGGGCGGGTCCGGTGAGCCGTTCCCGGTCTGCCTCGGTCAGGTCCGGCGCGCCGAGGAGCCGTACGAGCTCCGGCACCGGCGGGGTGGCGTACGCCTCGGGCGCCTCGGCCGGGACGGTGACGGGCAGGTCCTCCATGGCCGGATCGACGGCCCAGTCCTCGTACTCGGCGGCCTTGCGGGCGACGGACTCGGCGGAGCAGCCGCGCTGGTAGACGACGTACAGGAGGTGCGCGGCCTCGCCGCCGTAGGGGCCGAACTCCCCCTCGGTGAGGCTCTCGACGGCGGCGGCGAGCGCGTCGGCGTCCTCCTCGACGGCCCCGGGCGCGGCCGGGGCCCCGGCGGCGAGCGGCGGGGGTACGGGGGCGGTGGAGTCGCCGTAGTAGTCGAGGTGCTCGCCGAGGAGGGCGTCGGCCAGGACGAGATGGGGGAAGGCGTCGGGGCCGGGGGCGAAGCGGGCGTACGGCCCGGCGAGCTGCTCGGCCAGCCCGGCGGCGGTCCACCGGTCCAGGAGCGCGGCGGCCACCTGCCCGATGCCGGTGGCGACGGCGTGGTCCGTGAGCAGCGGCCCGGAGGCCGGCGCGGTCTCGGCGTCCCGTACGTACGCCCGGGTGAGCGCCTCGGCCAGCAGGACGTCGGCGAGGGCCGTACGGCCCATGAGGTCGGCCCGGCGCACCCCGTCGGGGAGCGGTGCGCCGTCGAGGGCGGCGAGCCGGCGGCGTACGTCCTCGGGGTCGGCGAGGTCGGTGCCGCAGGCCCGCAGGAGGGAGGCGTACCAGCGGTGCCAGGTGAGGTTCCCCGGGTCGTTCATGGCGCGCTCGAAGTCGGGTGCGGACTCCGCGACCACGGCGACGACCCGCTCGCCCCGCCCTCCGTCGAAGCGCGCGGCGAGCGCCCCGAGCACGGCCGGATAGGCCCCGAGCTCGCCCGGCGCCGCGTACACGAACGTCGGCAGGTCCTCCACGAGGAGGTGTCGTACGAGCTCGGGCGTCGGCTCGGGCACTCTGGTCCCCCGGTCCGCACCGCGCAGGGCGAGCAGTCCGAGGACCGCCTCGGCGGCGCGCGTGAAGACGGGGTCGCGGCGCTCGGGCGTTCCGTCGAGGAAGCTGTCGAGCCCGGTGTTGGTGAGAACGGTCTCGGCCACGCTTCCCAGGGTAATTCCGGGGAGCGGATTCCGGGCATGCGAGACATTCCGACCGGCCTGGCACCGCTTACCGGACGACCACCACGCGGGGCGCCGAGAAGTCGCCCCAGGTGCCGTCGGGGAGGCGGGCGCGGAGGGTGACGGTGTAGCGGGTGCCCGGGGGGTCCTGGACCGGGAACGTGTAGGTGGCGCGGGTGGGGGGTGGGGTGGTGCCCCAGATGATGGTGGTGGCGAAGCGGCCGTTGAGGTGGAGTTCGTGGTGGGTGACGGGGGCTCCGGTGTCCGGTGGGGTCCAGGTGAGGGTGATCTCGCCCTTGGCGGCCGTGGCGGTGAGGTGCTCGGGCGCGGTGTTCGGGGGTGCGCCGGGGGCGGGGACGGTGGTGAGTTCGACGCGGGGGCTGTCCGGGGAGGAGTTCTCGGCGGCGTCGCGGGCGCGGACCGTGAACGCGTAGGCGGTGCCGGGGCGCAGGCCGGTGACACGGGCCGCGGTGGCGGTGCCGGGGGCGGTGTGGACGCGGGTGTCGGCCTGGTAGACGTCGTACGCGGTGACGCGGGTGTCGTCGCGGGACGGGGTCCAGGTGAGGGCGGCGGCGCGGCTGCCGTCGGCGGTGGCACGCAGTGCCCTCGGGGCGGTGGGGGGTGTGCGGTCCTCGGCGTTCGCGGGGAGGGTGGTCGCGGTGACGGTGGCGCTCGGGGGCGAGACGTTGCCGGCGGCGTCGCGGGCGCGGACGGTGAAGGCGTGCCGGGTGTCGGGTGCGAGTCCGACGACGTCGGTCATCAGGGTGGTGGCGGGGAGGTCCTTGACCTTGGCGTCCTCGCGGTAGACGGCGTAGCCGGTGACGGCCCGGTCGTCCGAGGCCGCGCTCCACATGACGTGGACGGTGGTCGCGCTGCCCGCGGTGGCGGTGACTCCGGCGGGGACGGTGGGGGCTCGGGTGTCCTTCGGCGGGGGTTCCGGGGCGCCCGAGCAGGCGGAGAGCGACAGCAGCAGGATGGCCAACAGGCTTGCGGCGAGCGGGCGTTGCACGGGAAGCCCTCCGTCCGTCGAAAAGGTCCAGACCTATATCGCACAGTCGGGCCGGGCTGGGCAAGGCCCCCGGCGGACACCCGGCAAGGGGGCGTTGTCAGTGGCGTGCGCTTCACTGAAACAGTCACGCTCCGTAGTCGACTCTGGGGGAATCATGACGGACCGTACGACCTATGTGACGCTCACCGGCGTGCGCCGCCGCGGCTGGACCGACTCGATGGTCCGGGACCTGCTCGGCTCGCCCGACGTGCAGGGCCGCGACCCGCGCCGCTGGTCCCTCGCGCCCGTGCGGCTCTATCTGCTGGCCCGGGTGGAGACGGTGGAGCGGACCGGCGAGTTCGCCGCCGCCTCCCTGCTGTCGAAGGCGCGGTCCGTGGCCGCCGGGATGTACGCGGAACGGCGGCGGGCCGCCGTGCTCACCTCGATCCGCGCCACGCCGATCGAGGTGCCGCTGCTCCCCGGCCCGGAGCTGGAGCGGCGAGCGGTCCGCCACCGGCATCTGCTGGGCGCACGCGACCCCGTGGGCGGCGGAGGGGGCGGCGGTGCCGGGGGCGGAGGCGGTGCCGGACGCGGGAGCGGAGGCGGTGCCCGTGGCGGAGACGGTGCCGGGGCCGGTCCGCAGGGGGCCTTGGTGCGGTGGCAGGTGAACTACCTGCGGCACGCCCTCTCCCGGTACGACGCGCTGCTCGACGGACTGTACGGGGAGACCGGCCGCGCGGAGGCCGAGCGGTTGCTGCGGCGGCGGTTGTACGAGGCGATCGCCGCGGCCTATCCGGCGCTGGCCCGCGAGTGCCTGCGGCGGATCACGGTGGAGCGGTGAGGAGGAGGGCCTGGAGGGCCTGGAGGGCCTGGAGGGCCTGGAGGGCCTGGAGGGCCTGGAGGGCCTGGAGGGCCTGGAGGGCCTGGAGGGCCTGGAGGGCCTGGAGGGCCTGGAGGGCCTGGAGGGCCTGGAGGG